>JBFEWA010000026.1:0-16638 GCA_041546605.1 Bermanella sp. | reverse complement strand
TCCCCTCCCTTTAGACTGGCCTGAAACTCTTTCAAGATTTTCTTCTGATGCTCAGTAAGTTTAACCGGCGTTTCCACCATCACACGGCATAACAAGTCACCTTGTTGGCCACCGCGTACAGGTACCACACCTTTACCACGTAGACGGAATAGCTTGCCGCTTTGGGTTTCCGCAGGAATCTTAAGATTCACACGACCATCCAAGGTTGGCACTTCTATTTCACCACCTAATGCGGCATCAGCAATACTGATTGGCACATCACAGTAAAGGTTACGGCCATCACGCTCAAAAATAGAGTGCGGCTTAATGTGGGTTTCCACATACAAATCACCGGCAGGGCCGCCACGTGTGCCCGCTTCCCCTTCGCCACTTAGACGAATGCGATCGCCGTTATCCACACCTGCGGGTACTTTTACATTCAAGGTTTTGGTTTCTTCTTTCACACCTTGACCATGACAAGAACCACAAGGGTCTTTAATAATGGTGCCTTGACCGCGACAGGTTGGACACGCTTGCTGCACAGAGAAGAATCCCTGCTGCATACGCACCTGGCCTTGGCCGTGACAGGTATTACATGTCATTGGTGTGGAGCCGTCTTTGGCACCAGAGCCGTGACAGGTATTACACTCTACTAAGGTAGGCACACGGATTTTAACTTCCGCGCCTTTGACCGCTTGCTCTAGAGTAAGCTCTAAATTGTACTTAAGGTCGCTACCGCGTTGTGGACCATTACGTCCACCACGGCCACCGCCGCCACCAAAGATATCGCCAAATACATCACCGAAAATATCGCTGAAGTTACCGCCACCACCAAAACCACCAGCGCCAGCTTGTCCGTCCACACCAGCATGACCATATTGGTCATAGGCGGCACGCTTTTGCTGGTCGCTTAGGATTTCATAAGCTTCGGTGGCTTCTTTAAATTTTGCATCGGCATCTTTATCATCCGGATTTCTATCCGGGTGATATTTCATGGCCAATTTACGGTACGCACGCTTTACTTCTTTCGCATCCGCACTTTTATCGACACCGAGTATTTCGTAAAAATCACGTTTTGACATAGTTATTCCGTTAGATGTGAGACGCAAGACGGGAGACGCAAATCATTCCACGTCTCCCGTCCCCCATCTAGCGTTTATTACTTGTTGTCTTTCACTTCTTCAAATTCAGCGTCTACAACATCGTCATCTTTGCCAGCGTCTTGCTGTGCACCCGCATCACCTGCTTGTTGCGCAGCCGCTTGCTCAGCGTACATCTTCTGAGCTAGACCAGAAGAAGCTTCTGTTAGCTTAGTCGTGGCCGCTTCGATGGCGTCTTTGTCGTCACCTTTTAGGGCTTCTTCCACTTCAGCAATAGCAGCTTCGATCGCCGCTTTTTCTTCTTCAGTGGCTTTATCGCCGGCTTCTTCTAAGGTTTTCTTAGTCGCGTGAATCATGCCGTCGGCCGTGTTACGAACTTGAATCATTTCTTCAAATTTCTTATCCGCTTCGGCATTGGCTTCTGCGTCACGTACCATTTTTTCGATTTCTTCATCGCTTAAACCAGAAGAGGCTTTAATAACGATAGACTGTTCTTTACCAGTCGCCTTATCTTTCGCGCTTACGTTCAGAATACCGTTCGCATCGATATCAAAGGTTACTTCGATTTGTGGCATACCACGTGGTGCTGGTGGAATATCCGCTAAATCGAAACGACCTAGAGACTTGTTCTGTGCCGCTTGTTTACGCTCACCTTGAACCACGTGAATGGTTACCGCAGTTTGGTTGTCATCGGCTGTTGAGAACACTTGAGATTTCTTAGTAGGAATCGTTGTGTTTTTCTCAATCAATGCAGTGGCCACGCCACCCATGGTTTCAATACCCAGTGTTAGAGGCGTTACGTCTAGTAGAAGCACGTCTTTCACATCACCCGATAGCACCGCACCTTGAAGTGCTGCACCCATGGCAACCGCTTCGTCAGGGTTCACGTCTTTACGTGGCTCTTTACCGAAGAAGTCAGAAACAGATTTTTGAACCAGTGGCATACGTGTTTGACCACCAACCAAAATCACTTCGTCAATTTCAGCTGCGCTTAGACCAGAGTCTTTCAGTGCAAGCTCACATGGCTTAAGTGAATTCTTAACTAAATCTTCAACCAAAGATTCCAACTTGGCACGAGTCACTTTTACATTTAAGTGCTTAGGACCAGTGGCATCCGCTGTGATGTATGGCAAGTTCACATCAGTTTGTGAAGCAGAAGACAATTCCACTTTTGCTTTTTCAGCGGCTTCTTTTAGACGCTGCATCGCAAGTGGGTCACCGGTTAGATCCATGCCAGAATCTTTCTTGAATTCAGCCGCTAAGAATTCGATTAAACGCATATCGAAATCTTCACCACCTAAGAAGGTGTCACCGTTAGTGGCCAATACTTCAAATTGTTTTTCGCCGTCAACGTCAGCCACTTCGATGATAGAAATATCGAAAGTACCACCACCTAGGTCGTAAACCGCGATAGTGCGATCGCCACCGGTTTTATCCATACCATAAGCAAGGGCTGCAGCCGTTGGCTCGTTGATAATACGTTTAACGTCTAGACCTGCAATTTTACCCGCGTCTTTAGTGGCTTGACGTTGCGCATCGTTAAAGTAAGCAGGAACTGTGATAACCGCTTCTGTTACTTTTTCGCCCAAGAAATCTTCTGCCGTCTTTTTCATTTTTTTCAAAACTTCAGCAGAGATTTGTGGTGGCGCAAATTTTTCGCCTTTCACTTCTACCCAAGCATCGCCATTGTCTGCTTTAGTAATCGTGTATGGCACCATTTTGATATCTTTTTGCACAACGTCATCTTCAAAGCGACGACCGATAAGACGTTTGATTGCAAATAAAGTGTTTTGAGGGTTAGTAACCGCCTGACGTTTTGCAGGCTGACCTACTAGGATTTCACCATCTTCAGCATAGGCGATGATAGAAGGCGTAGTACGATCGCCTTCGGCGTTTTCGATTACGCGAGTTTTGTCGCCATCCAGTACAGACACACAAGAGTTCGTGGTGCCTAAGTCAATACCTATGATTTTACCCATAACGTTTCTCCAATCTAAATTCGTAAGAGCGCTGGCTCTTTTATGCTCATTGAGCGTTTTTGTTTAGCTTGACCCTTTAATGGGTGCGGTTATTACCTTTTCAACCCATTTAGTCGTAAATTATTCGTTTATTTGTAACCGATTCAGCCCGGTTACGTGGCTTTGAAGCTTTTTAACGCCGTATTAATAAGCGCCAATCCGCTAGGCTTGCTCATCCACTTTAGGGGCGGCCTTGGAAACCACCACCATAGCAGGACGTAATAGACGCCCATGGTTGGTGTAACCCTTTTGCACCACATTCAATACCGTATTTGGCTCCGCTCCTGGCGCTTCCACCATAGAAATGGCTTGATGCAGTTCTGGGTCGAATGGATGACCTTCCGGGTTAATTTGTTCCACTTTGAATTTTTCAAGGGTGTCGATGAACGACTTTTGCGTCATCTCGATGCCTTCAAGGAATGGCTTCACCACCTCATCATCTGGGGTCATGGCCAACGCGCGCTCAAGGTTATCCACCACATTGAGCAATTCACGGGCAAACTTCTCTGTGCTGAACTTATGCGCCTTTTCCACGTCCGCTTCTGCGCGACGACGGACATTCTGTACTTCAGCCTGAGCACGTAGCACTTCTTCTTTAAGTTGGGCTACTTCTTCTTGAAGGGCTGCCACTTGATCGTCTGAACCTTGTTCAACCGCCTCTGTTTCTGGCTGCTGTGCCTCTGCAGTGGCTTGATCTTGTGCTTCCACCTCTGGCGTGATGTTTTCCTGATCTGACATTCGTCTCTCCAACTCACAAAACAATAAAAAATAATGTCTGCCCTATATGGGGATGGAAAAATCTGTTTCAAGAACTTTACAAACAGTTTTTTTACTGTATAAATAAACATATGTATAGATAAACAGGGTTCATCCTCATGCTGGCTCACATTTCTATTAAAGACTTCACAATCGTCGATACACTGGAATTGGACCTCAATTCCGGATTCAGCGCGGTTACCGGTGAAACCGGTGCGGGTAAATCCATCATGCTGGATGCTCTAGCCCTTGCCACTGGCAGCAAAGCCGAAGGCAGCCACGTAAGACCTGGGGCCAACAAAGCTGAGATTTATGCCTGTTTTGAACTCAAGGACAAACCCAAGCTACAAGCCTGGCTAGATGAAAATGACATGAAGGGTGATCAAGACCAGCTCATTCTGTCTCGCATCATTACCCAAGAAGGTCGCAGTCGCGGTTACATCAATGGCCGCCCAGCCCCTTTGCACCAGCTAAGAGAAGTAGGTGAGCAGTTACTAGATATCCACGGTCAGCACGCCCATCAAATGCTGTTATCTAAGGAGGCTCCCCGGCAACTGCTCGACAATTACGGGCAATATTCCGAGCTATTAAATGAGGTAAAAACCAGCTTCAAACACTGGCAATCACTCAAACAGCGGGTAGATCAATTACAAAATCAAAGTGATGAGTCCCTAGCCCGCATTCAGTTATTGGAGTATCAGGTTCAAGAATTAGACCTGTTGGATCTACAACCAGCTGAAGTTGAAAACTTAGAAGTCGAGCAAAAGCGTCTAGCCAATGCCGAGACCCATTTATTGAGCGCGCAACAAGCTTTGTTTTTCTGCCAAAACGACGATGATCAAGGGGATGCCTATCAAGCCATGCAAATGGCTCTACAAAAGCTAGATCCTTTCATTGAATCTAGCCCGGCCTTGGCCAATGCCCATGAATTGCTGAACCAAGCCTATGTGGTCATTGGTGAGGCGGCAGATGAATTGGAAAAGTACATCGACAACTTTGAGATCAACCCACAGCGCTTACAACATGTGGAAGAACGCTTAAACGCCATTTATGAGCTTGCCCGCAAACACAAGGTTCGCCCAGAAGAGCTATGCGAACTACATGGCACCTTGGCAGAAGAACTCAGCCAACTTAAAGGACAAGACCAATCCTTGGATGAACTGGTGATCGCACTGGATCAAGCAGAACAAGATTTCTGCGGCCACAGCAACGCCTTAAGCAGTGCACGCCGTAAAGCGGCTGGCAAATTACAGAGCGATTTGTTGAAGCAATTGAAGTTATTAGCCCTGGATAAAGCCCAGATTCAATTTGATATTGATAGCCAGCCGGTTCATAAAGCCAGCAAACATGGCGTAGATGAAATTCAGCTCATGGTGAGCTTCAATCCTGGGCAATCGTTGCAACCTTTAAACAAGGTCGCATCCGGTGGTGAACTGTCTCGCATCAGCCTAGCTCTACAGATTCTGATTCAGCAAGGCCCTGACACCCTCATCTTTGACGAGATTGATGTGGGTGTGGGTGGTGCCACCGCGGAACGCATGGGTCGTTTATTGAAACAACTGGGTAGCAACAAACAAGTGATCAGTGTCACTCACCAGCCACAAGTAGCCGCTTTAGCTCACGAACATTTATTGGTGAACAAATTGAGTGGCAAGCAACAGACTCGCACACAGATTCGTAAGTTAGATAAAGATCAAAGACAACAAGAGCTCGCCCGTATGCTAGGCGGCTTAGAGATTACCGATCTCACTCTTGCCCACGCCAAAGATATGCTCATGGCAGCGCAAGCGTAACCTTCTCTGTGTGGACGGTGCCCAGGATGGGCCGGTGTCGCAAAGTACAGGATGTACTTGCTGCGACAGCCTGTAAGGTAACAAGGACAGTACCGCTACAGGCAAATCTAACACCCATAAAAAAAGCCAGCATTGCTGGCTTTTTTTATGGGTTCAAAGCAATACTTACTTTTCGCCTTTTGGTTTTACGTACAGCACAAGGTTATGCTCAACCAATTCATAGCCGTATTCCTCGGCAATTTGGTGCTGCAGTTTTTCAATTTCTTCATTCACAAATTCAATCACTTGGCCGGTTTTTACGCACACCATATGATCATGGTGATCACCACGATCTAGTTCGAATACGCTGTGTCCGCCATCGAAGTTGTGACGCTCAACCAAACCCGCACTCTCAAATTGGGTTAACACACGGTAAACAGTGGCTAAACCCACTTCTTCATCCGCATCCATCAGTGCTTTATACACATCTTCCGCACTCATGTGAGGTTCGGACGCTGCTTCAAGTATTTGCAGTATTTTTACTCGAGGCAGTGTCACTTTAAGACCTGCTTTGCGTAATTCTAAGTTTTCATCTGCCATGGGGTATACTCTTTGGTCGTTGCGAGCCACGCAACTTCAGGTATTATGCAATCAATTATAAAGTAACGGTTATTTTACATGTTTCGATTATTTATCACAGTCACAGTTTTCATATTCTTAAGCGCTTGCTCAATGCAGGTGTATAAGCTCAATGTTCAACAGGGCAACATTGTTACGCAAGATATGTTGGAACAGTTAAAGCCCGGCATGGATAAGCGCCAAGTGGCCTACATTATGGGTAATCCGGTACTTAAAGATACCTTCAGCACTCGCTTTTGGGATTACACCTATCGCACAGAGCGCCGTGCGGATGAAATCAAAAGCTACCACATTCGTGTGTTTTTTGATCAAAAAGAAAGATACAGCCACTATGAAGGCAAGCTGCCTGAATCCACAGATCCAGAGCTCATGAAAGCAGAAGACAAACCGGTTAAAGTCTTCGGTGAATAAAACAGCAAGCATAAAAAAAGGCCCTTAGGGCCTTTTTTTATGCTTTCTTTGCCGCCTTGGCAGCTCGATTCGCCCGAGCCACTTTTGGATCTATGATCAAAGGGCGATAAATTTCCACTCGATCAGCAGCCTTAAGCACTTCTTCTTTTGGGCTACGCACCGCTTTACCAAAGATTCCCATCTTGGCTTCCGCTAAATCAATCTCAGGAAACACATCGCAAATACCAGACAGCTCAGCTGCCTCATACACACTACAGCCCTCTTCTACTTCTAGGGCGATTATGCGTTGTTTTTCAGGCGTGGCGTAAGCCACTTCTACAGAAATCATTTGAGCCATTTTACACTCCATATACTGCATCGGCGCGCTGCACAAAAGCATCTACCATGGTATTAGCCGCTTGCTTAAAAATTGGGCTTAAAGTCATGGATAAAATCTTACCCGCCACCTCAAAGTCCAATTCTAACACCACTTTACAAGCCTCTTCACTTAAAGGCACAAAGGTGAACTTACCATTTAATTGAGTAAATGGGCCATCCACCAGCTCCATGGTCATCCAATTGGGGGCTTGCTTTTGGTTGCGAGTGGTAAACGTTTGCTCGACCCCCCCTTTTTTAATGGTCATGCCGGCCACCAGTTCTGTCTCGGTTTCTGAGATCAGATGGGAGCCAACACACCAAGGTAAAAATTGAGGGTAAGACTGCACGTCACACACCAGTGCAAACATGCGCTCAGCGCTGTGCATAACCAGCGCTGAACGTTCAATGTGGGCCATGAAACTACCTTAAAACTAGATGAGGCCGTTTACCAATACGATGGCAACTGCCACAGGCGCAATAAACTTCAATACAAAACGCCAGATAGTATACATGAGAGGACTTTCCATTTTCACTTCTTCTTTTACGTCTGCTTGGCGCATAGCCCAGCCAACGAAGACAGCGATCAGTAAGCCACCCAATGGCAGCATGATGTTCGCCGTTAGGAAGTCCAATATATCAAACAAGGTTTTACCAAACAGCTTGTACTCAGCCCATAGGTTGAAAGACAGAAGCGTACCGATACCTAGAATCCAGATGATAATGCCAATCCAAGTCGCGGCTGCCACACGGGACATGCCTTTGCTTTCTACCGCCCAAGCCACAACCGGCTCACCCAGTGAAATGGCCGAGCTCAATGCCGCAAATGCCACAAGGATAAAGAACATGGTGCCGAACAAGGTACCACCTGGCATTTGCGAGAACGCCAATGGCAAGGTTTGGAACAACAAACCAGGACCAGCACCCGCTTCTAAACCATTAGAGAACACGATTGGGAAAATCACTAAGCCTGCAACAATCGCGATGAGGGTATCCAAGAAGGCAACCGTTAATACAGTTTTACCAATAGATGACTTCTTCGGCATATACGCGCCATAGGCCATGATGGCACCCATACCTAAGCTTAATGTGAAGAAGGCATGACCCAAGGCTACGATGATGCTTTCACCGGTCAACTTGCTGAAATCGAAACTGAATAAGAACTCAAGACCAGCACCAAAGCCGTCAGTGCTCATGGAATAGCCCAGCAATACAACCAAGATTAAGAACAACATTGGCATCATAATGCTAATAGAACGCTCTAAGCCTTTATTCACACCACGAGCCACAATACCAATGGTGATGACCATGAAGATGGTGTGCCAAGCTAATAAGGTTTCAGGGCTGCTAAGCATATCGCCAAAGATAGAACCCACGCTTTCTGCGGTTGCGCCATCAAACGCACCACCAGCCATACGGAAGATATAAGCCAAGGACCAGCCCGCAATCACCGAGTAGAAAGATAAGATAAGAAAGCCTGCTACCGCGCCCATCCAGCCAATGCCGCCCCATAGGCGATTGGCGTTTTGATCTTTAGTCAGGGCGTGCATGGTATTAATTGGGCTTTGACGACCCAAGCGACCCAAGGTCACTTCCGCGATCATCACAGGAATACCGATCAAACAGATACAAGCAAGGTAAACCAAGACAAATGCGCCGCCGCCATTTTCGCCAGTAATATAAGGAAACTTCCAAATATTACCCAAACCCACTGCAGAACCCGTGGCCGCTAAAATAAATAGCCAGCGACTGCGCCATAAACCATGAATGCTTTTTTGTTCAGCCATGTGTCATCCCGTATGAATATAAAGTTACTGTTATTGTGTGTAATTTCGTCCGCTATCTCAAGGGAATCTCCCTAGCCCTTGATAAATGGCCTATTTGACCTGAAAAAAACAGCGGGAAACCCTAATTTCGCGCGTATCTTTTTGGCGAATTCGCCCCTATAATCGCTGCCATGGCTAAGAGTAAGAAAAAACCAAAAAACACCGGTTCAAGCATTTGTGAAAATCGCCGTGCGCGACACGATTATCTGCTTGATGATAAAACCGAATGCGGTCTCGCATTATTAGGCTGGGAAGTTAAAAGTATCCGCGCTGGCAAAGCTCAGCTCGTGGATGCTTACGTTGTGATTCACAAAGGTGAAGCTTGGCTTCACGGTGCGAACATCACGCCTCTCAATACCGCTTGTACTCACGTTATCTGCGAACCGCGTCGTAATCGTAAGCTGCTCATGAAGCGCAAAGAAATCGACAAGTTCGAAATGGCAGCCAATGCAAAAGGCTACACATTAGTGGCACTGGAAATGTATTGGAAAGGCCCCTACGTCAAATGCAAGATTGCGTTAGGTAAAGGTAAACAGGCTCACGACAAGCGTGAATCTGACAAACAAAAAGACTGGAACAAACAAAAAGAACGCATTATGAAAAATAACGTTCGTTAGACCAATCTTCTATTACCTTTGCCAACTCGGTTAAATCATAAACAAAAGCCCAAGCCGCTAATGCGACTTGGGCTTTTTCATATTAGAAGTAGTAACCAAACTGAATGTTTAGGAAACGCTTCCACTCATCCAAGCCATCGCCAGCTGCAAGCGCATTCACATAATCGCCATCGCCTACAAACAAAGCATTCTTACCAGAGGTCACATCAACAAAGGTGTACAAGTCACCTGTTACGATCATCATACCTACAGTATGGATTTGAGAATCCTTGAAGCTAGACTCGTCTTTTTGGATTAAGTTGTAATCACTATAAACGCGCACTAAATCCACAATGCCACCGTTGAATGGTAGATCGTAGTGGAAGTTCGCCACATAGGTATTCGCTTTTGCCGCTACAAGATAAGTCGCACCAAACGCACCTAGCTGGACAGCATCATCACTCACACCCACCTGGTTCTCTGGATTGTATTCATAACGCCCCAACTGTAGTTGAGTACCGAACGCACCATACTTACCATTTAAGAAAACCGCCGCTTGATAAGCATCACCCATGCGATCTGTTTCAGAGTTGTACAGCCCCGTTAGCTGTAAAGAACCACCTATCTCGCTGCCACCCATTTTGTAACTAGTATGGAAATTCAATTGATGGGCTTCTTCGTTAGCCTGACGAGTAGCTGCATTAGAGCCATCAGACGCTAGCTGATCTGATACCACATCCGCAGAAAAACGCTGTGCATCCGTTGGCTTAGTATCGCCATTTGAGAAGTACGCTATCTGTACATTCCAAGGGCCACGGTTAGTGATGTATTTTACACCCGCATCATAGTCATCATTCATGCCCATGAATAATGCGTTATCGCCCCAGTCGTTATGAGACTCATATGGTTGAATACCAAATGGTACCTTCATCAAACCCACTTGGATTTCAGACTGCTCATCCAAGTTAGTCGCAAAGTACAAGTGGTGAATCATAGACGGGTTGCCGTTATCGTACATACGATATTGAGCAGATAAACGTACGCCGTTTTTCTCAGTTTCTGCACCAAGATTTAATTGGTTAAAACGGAAGTCCCCACCGCGATTTTTTTGATCATCATTCCAATCTTGAACGGTGTAGTTCAAACGGTAACTACCGGTAATTTGAACTTTCTCGAGTTTCTCAACTCGACTTTCAAGATCCGCAGCTTGATCCGCCGCATACGCTAAACTCGGTGTAACTGCCGCAGCAACTACTAAGGGCAGTACACGCCCTACAGCATAAGTAAATTGCATATTGTCACCAATTATGTGAATGAATTGGATTTACCTGACTATCTAGTCAAATAAAAGGGCGGCATTCTATAGAAGCAATAAGGTGAATTCAGTAATAATTTTGTAAAAAGTCGACTAATTCGTCAGATACAGTTAAACAGCTATAAAAACAACATGTTTATATAACAAATCATGCAAAACTCACGGGATTCACTGCGTTTAGTTATTCTGAAACGGCATAAAAAAACCCGCTCATTCAAGGCCTTATCTTGTATTCAGCCCTACTCAGGCATACAATGACTGCAACCAAAAAGCTTTTGGGGACGATTTTGGATTCGACGCCGATGATGAAGCTTGAGGTGCATGTGGTGAGGGTATAACGATCACCTAAATCCCCGTTGTACATATAAATAGTCGCAAACGACGAAAACTACGCACTAGCGGCTTAAGCCCGCTAACCTCCGACTCTGGATGCTTATGGACGGATGACGAGGGCACGCAACATAAGCTCGCGCGGGAAGCTTGCCTAAGGCCGAACCGTTAAATAAGTATTAGGCTCACCCTAAACGCCCTGTCTCTCGGGCCGTGATGGGTTAATCTAGTAGAGTGACTAAACATGTAGATCCGATAGGGGAGTGTTGGCGGACGCGGGTTCGAACCCCGCCGTCTCCACCAAATTCGCTAAAGCAATTTAGCAAGTTTGATACAGAGTCAGTGAGTTTTGCTGGCCATATCCAAGATCAGGCTTTCAACCAGTCGAAAGCCATCAAAAAAGCCCAGGCCTATTTTTAGGTTCTGGGCTTTTTTGTAGCTACATGAAATCAAGGTATTGGATCTCACACAAATGCGGGATTCCAGTCCACCTCATCCAAATTATGTTTCTAGACAAATTTGAATAGCTAGTAACGATCTCAAACTTTCACAACGTAAAAAGGCTAATCGAATGATTAGCCTTTTTACGTTTGACTCTAAGAAATTTATTTATTGCGGTATCTCTTCAAATCCACAATTTCCTAATTCAGGATCACAAGGTTCAAAGTGAGGGAACGAGCCTACTTCACGGGTGATCTTAATATCATCCAATAACCAACCTCTAAAGCCGTTGAACAATTCATCAACCGTCACAAACACAAAGCGCAATTTAACATTGTGCTCTCCAGCTAGATGCGAAATATCAATAGGTTCTTGCGCTGTCCAAGCTGGTGCTCGATTAAAGCCACGATTACTAAATGGAATTGGGTCTCGTATTAGCTCTCCAGATTCCGGATCACTTAATGGATTTAAGCGGGCCAGGTCATCCCAAGTTATGCCACCGTCAGTGCTTGTTTCAATAATTAATAGGTCAAAGCCATTTTCATTAGGATTAACCGATTCAATCTCCCACCACGTTTTAAACGTTAATGCCAGTGGTCCTGTTTCATTGATGAGATCGATAGCTGGAGAAACAATGGCGCCACCGTTTTCAATTCGAGATGTGCCACCATCTAAATTTTCATCAATAATTTCCGGCTCTTCTATAGCAACAGCCATTACTGATAATACTTGAGGCTCTTCACTTAAAATCAAATCGCCCAAAAAGTTGCCTTGACCTACATCGCCACCACTAGCCTGACCATACCAACAAGCTTTTTGATCAATTGGGTTAGGTACAAAACCAGCTGATATATCATCTGGCGAGAGCAATACAAAACCGGCATCAATCGCTGCATTTTTAATACCCAGACCTGTTTCATGGCTATGCCATAAATTCGTCATATATAAAGGCTCGGCAACCACTGCATTAGTAGTAGTGGCGACTGCTTCACCTTCATCAAAACCGTAGCTACTATAAGGCAAGTCCTGTTTTTCCCAGCTACCACAAACTGCACCCGTTGAGACTTGTTCAAAGCTTTCAACATAAACTACTTTATCTGCGATGTCGTTAGAATCGTCCAGTGCGAAATTCTGTCCAATAAATGCAAGTGCTAAAGTTGTGTCAAATTCAACAGATAAGGTTTCATAACCATCTTTAATTACTCTGAGTTTAGCCACCTTCATGGCAGCTAATTTATCTAACGAAACATTAATGATTAATGTATATTCACCTTGATCATCAGTAATATCAGACGCTACTGCTCCGTTGGTTGCATCACCACCAGATAGCTCAACTTGCACACCCTCTACTGGACCCTCATCATCATAAATAACACCACTGATGGATGCGAAAATACCGGTATTGTTTCCATCATCATCTTGTAAAGAAATCACACCCTCTGATTCTGTCACAACCACTGGTGCTGCAATCGTGGCCGACTCATCTGCATTTTCTTCTCTAATCACAATGGTACTGGTAACAGTTACGTCGCCAACTGTTACGGATAACGTATATGTGCCTGGTGCTAAATCATCAATCACCAATTGCCCATTGGAATCTGTAGTAACAACACTGACCAAAGATGATTTAAAGCTTGCAACATTTACAACCTCTTCAACTTCTTCGACCTTTTGTTCATCGGAATCAGTTGAAGAAATTGTTACCGATGCATTTTGAATTGGCTTACCTGTAGCATCAACAAGAGTAAGACTATTAAGCGTAGTTATTGCTGGGGTATAAGCCACTGGAGAATCATTGGATGAATCTGAACTAGATCCACACCCACTCAAAAATACCGTCAGCAATGCACCTGCCAACCAGATCGACTTTTTCATAATTAAGTCCTTTTAATTACCATAAAATTTTGACGAAATAATCCGCGAACATCTTATGTCATTGATTAAATGATTCAATTAAAGGACGTGTAAAACTAAGAAGATGGTACTTTTTACTTAGACCTGATAGCAATCAAGCTCCGACCTTAGCCAATCTAACGCACTGTCTTCCGATACAAAATACTGAATGTTTTGCTCAAGCCGAGACGGAGATAATTTATCAATGATCGCCTTATGTGCCTTGGATGTTAGCACCATGGCTTTGGCCACCAGATTTTGTGTATTCAACCATTGGTTGTATTCCTCCAACACCACATACGCTTCAGGAGTACCGCCCTCTAACTTTAGGTCATCCACTAAAATGGCAAATGGCTCACCAGATAGTTGATATATGCAATCCCGAATTTCATCAGTAATGCGTTTTACACCATGTTCATTAAACATGCCGATGAAACGAGCTGTGATAATGCGGTCTTGCATGAAAACTTCACGTTCTCCGTGAATGTTATTGGCTTTGGTCATAGACTCCCCACAGCAGTTTTATGATTTCAGTATAACCTAAATGTGGGTGCTTCTCTCAAACCCTTGTATTACCCACATTATGTCTGCTGAGCAAGAGGATCACCATTAACGGCAGTTTCCGCCACATCCGCTAAGCTTAGAAGATCATTCATATCAACCGTATGAGGAATCGCTATGTTTTGGTTTTTGCTGTTAGTCACTCTGGTGGCGCTGGTATTTGTTATGCGTCGAGAGTTCGGCGCTCTGGCTGGGATTGTGGTACTCGTTGCCATGGGGCTTGCCAGTGCGGCTACTGGGCATAAGCTACTTGCTTTGGTGCTTTATGCCTCGGCCGTGGTACTGGCTCTAGCGGGCATTGGGGTGTTTCGCCGTATGTGGCTCACTCCTAGTTTATTTGCCATGTTTAAGCGAGTAGCCCCTAAAGTGTCCGCCACCGAACAAGTGGCCTTGGATGCCGGCACTGTTAGCTGGGATGGGGAGCTGTTCTCAGGCAAACCCAATTGGAATAAGTTACTGGAAAATCCCTACTCAGGTCTCACATCTGAAGAGCAAGCCTTTATTGATAACCAGTGCACCGAGGCCGTTTCAAAATGTAATGCTTGGGATGTGGCCGTTGAGCGCGCCGACTTGCCGAAGGAAGTATGGGATTACATCAAAAAAGAAGGTTTCTTAGGCATGATTATTCCTAAGTCCTATGGCGGTTTGGAGTTTTCAGCTAAGGCTCAGTCTGCTGTGTTACAAAAACTGTCCGCCAATGAAATGCTCATGGTATCAGTGGGGGTGCCTAACTCATTAGGGCCTGGCGAATTGCTTTTGAAGTACGGCACCCAAGAACAAAAAGACCATTATTTACCAAGGCTGGCCGATGGCCGCGAGATTCCCTGCTTTGGTTTAACGGGTCCCCGCGCCGGTTCCGATGCCACCTCATTGCCTGATACAGGCATCGTATGCAAAGGCCAATTTGAAGGCAAAGAAGTCATTGGCTTAAAACTGAATTTCGAAAAACGCTGGATAACACTGGCTCCAATAGCAACAGTGGTAGGCCTCGCGTTTCGCATGTTTGACCCAGATAATTTATTGGGTAAAGGCAAAGATCGTGGCATCACTTGTGCCCTTGTGCCAAGAAACACACAAGGCATGGAAATCGGTCGACGCCACTGTCCAATTGGCGGCCCATTCTTAAACGGCCCCATTAAAGGTAAAGACGTTTTCATTCCGCTGGACTACATCATTGGTGGTGAGGCCATGGCCGGCGAAGGCTGGCGCATGTTAGTGGAATGTTTGTCCGTGGGTCGTTGTATTACCCTGCCATCCGGTGCTGCTGGATCGGGCGCTTATGCCATGGGCACCAGTGGTGGCTTCACTCGCGTGCGCCGTCAGTTCAACACGCCAGTTGCCGATATGGAAGGGGTGCAAGAACCATTAGCCCGCATCACCGCCAATGCTTACATTGCACAATGCGCGGTTAATCATACGGCTAACATGGTGGATAACGGTGAGAAACCCTCAGTGCCATCTGCCATTTTAAAATACCACTTAACCGAAATGCAGCGCGCCATGTTAAGCGATGCCATGGACGTACACGGTGGCAAAGCAGTGACGTTAGGACCGCGCAATTATTTGGGTATTGGCTACAGTGCGAATCCAGTTTCCATCACGGTAGAAGGGGCGAACATCATGACCCGCTCCCTCATGATCTTTGGTCAAGGGGCCATCCGCTGTCATCCTTATGTGTTGGATGAACTGGCGGCAAAAAACAAAGATGACCGTCGAGCATTCGATACCGCCTTTTTTAAACACATAGGTTTAATTTTTGGCAATGCCGCCCGAGCATTCACTTTAGGCTTACGCATTGGCAAAGCACAGGTGCCATTTGATAAAGACGCCAAACCCTATGCACAAGGGGTCGCCCGCTTTAGTGCCGCTTTTGGATTGTGTGCCGATGCCGCCATGAGCACTCTAGGCGCCGAGCTTAAAATGCGTGAATTAATTTCCGCGCGTTTAGGTGATGTGCTTTCTAATATGTACTTAGCATCTATGGTATTAAAAAACTGGCACGAGACTGACAAAGTAGACGGTGAAAAAGCCCTAATGCAATACAGCTTGAACCTACTCATGTATCGCATGGAAAACGCGTTGGATGAGTTTTTACAAAACTTGCCAAATCGTTTAGTGGCCAAAGTGCTACGGGTGCTCACCATGCCATTAGGTCGCCGCTGGGATAAACCCCATGATGATCTGACTCGCTCCATTGCCAGAATGGCATCCACAGATACTCCTATGCGCAATAAGATGCTGCAGGGCTGCTGGACCACTCCTGGCAACACTCAAGTAGATAATCCATTGGCACGCTACAATGAACTGCTTAAAGATTACGACAAAGCCGAGGAGCTGTATCGCCGCGTCACGAAAGCCTATGCCAAGGGTAAAATTCCCATGGAGGCTTTACACCCTGAACAAAGAGTCAGCGCAGCGTTAAAAGAAAAGATACTCAGTGAAGGCGAAGCGGAGTTCATGGTGCAGTACGAGAAAAATGTGCTTGAGATGCTCACTGTGGATGATTTCCCATTTGATGAATTCGCAAGGAATAAAGACACCTTAATTAATCACAACCCGTAACACATAGCCTATGAAAAAGCCGCTCTAAGAGCGGCTTTTTTATGCCTTAAAATGACTACAATCCTAAATCAATCCCCATGAATAC
>JBFEWA010000392.1:0-2861 GCA_041546605.1 Bermanella sp. | reverse complement strand
ACCCAAGGTAAAGGCTTAGTTGCTCAGCTTGACGATTGCCAAGATCGAACTCTGGCGCAGAAGTATTGCCAATGTGACATTGCGATCCCATTGGAAGTGCTGCCAGAAACGGAAGAAGGCGAGTTTTATTACCACCAATTACAAGATTTATTGGTGGTGACCACAGATAAAATTGTGCTGGGTCGAGTGGACTCTTTATTTAACAACGGCGCCAATGACGTGGTTGTAGTAAAGGGAAACAAAGACAGTATCGATGGTCGTGAACGTTTGTTACCGTATACCGATGACTGCGTAAAACATATCGACCTAGAAGCAGGCACGATGGAAGTTGATTGGGATCCGGAATTCTAATCATGCAATTTGGCATCATCTCCATATTTCCAGAGATGTTCCAAGCGCTGACTGAAAGCGGGGTAACTCGACGGGCAGTCAGCAATGGTTTGGTGAGTATCGAATGTTGGAATCCCCGTGATTTCACCGATGATAAACACCAAACCGTGGATGATCGCCCATACGGCGGTGGTCCAGGCATGTTGATGAAGGTGAAGCCTCTTGAGTTGGCCATTGCGGCAGCGAAAGAGAAACTCGGCCCAAACAGCAAAGTAATTTATCTGTCTCCGCAGGGTAAGCAATTAACCCAGCAAGGGGCAGAGACTCTCGCACAAGAAGAGACAAATTTGATCTTCTTGGCGGGCCGCTACGAAGGTGTAGACGAGCGCTTGATTCAAGCGCAGGTGGACGAAGAATGGTCCATTGGTGACTACGTGTTAAGTGGTGGTGAGCTGGCGGCTATGGTGATGATGGATAGCATCATTCGCTTAGTCCCAGGGGTGCTAGGGCATGACATGAGTGCTGTCGAAGATTCGTTCGTCGATGGCTTATTGGATTGTCCACACTATACTCGACCTGAGGTTTACAACGGCGAGTCGGTACCCGAGGTGTTACTCAGTGGTGACCACAAAAAAATTAAGCGCTGGCGCCTTAAACAAGCGCTAGGGCGCACCTGGCAACGCAGGCCAGATTTGCTGGCAAAAAGGCCGCTTAACGATGATGAGCAAGCCCTTTTGCACGAATTTATTCGAGATGTTCAAGATCCTTGATACTTGAACCTATCCGAAATTACTTAGGAGCTTAGTCATGAGCAGCAAAAACAAAATTATCCAGGCTTTAGAAGCCGCACAGTTGAAATCCGACATCCCTGAATTCGGTGCTGGTGATACTGTTGTTGTACAAGTTAAAGTAAAAGAAGGTAACCGTGAGCGTCTTCAGGCTTATGAAGGTGTGGTAATCGGTAAGCGTAACCGTGGCCTTAACTCTGCTTTCACTGTACGTAAAATCTCTAACGGTGTAGGCGTTGAGCGTACTTTCCAAACTCACAGCCCGCTAATCGACAGTGTAACTGTTAAGCGTCGTGGTGATGTTCGTAAAGCGAAACTTTACTACCTACGTGAGCGTTCTGGTAAATCAGCGCGTATCAAAGAGAAGCTATCTAAGTAATCTTTACTTAATAGTTTTGACGAAAAACCCGCCTAGTGCGGGTTTTTTGCGTTTTGGGTGAGCAAGAATGCAAGCGGTGTAACACAATCCCCTCTGGAACTTCCATGGGGTTCAATGTTCTAATGCGCATACAAATACAATTTAGAGACACATCATGGCTATGTTACGTACCCTAGGCGCGGCCGCCTTAATCTTACTGGCTCAACTGGCAAGCGCAGAAGACGCCAGTGTAGAAGAGACCATTGCGAAAGCGCTTAATGCGGCGCAACCGACTCTTATGCTGCAAAGTGCTAAACCTGTGGCAGGCGGAAACTTGTATGAAGTGGAGCTCACATCTGGCGATATTCTATATGCCACCGCTGACGGTCAGTTCTTTGTTTATGGTTCATTGTTCCAAACCACAGGTGGCGAGTTGGTGAATCTAACCGCAAAACGCACCGATGAAAAACGCCTTGGTTTGTTAGCCAGTCTAGACAGCAAAGACATGGTGGTATTCCCAAGTAAAGGCAGCGAAAAAGCCGTGATCAATGTGTTTACCGATGTGGATTGTGGCTATTGCCGTAAGCTGCACCGTGAAGTACCACGCTTAAATGAACTGGGTGTGACGGTACGTTATTTGGCCTATCCTCGTGCGGGTGTCTACGAAGATCAAAAACGTACCAAGTTCACAGGCTCATACAAAAAGCTGAAGAGCGTATGGTGTGATGAAGATCGTCCAGCGGCCATGAATAAGACCAAGGCCACAGGTTTCATTAAAGAGAACTTAGGTTGTGATGCCCCCATTGAGCAGCAGCTCATGTTAGGTGGCGAGTTCGGAGTGCGCGGCACGCCAGCCATTATTTTGCAAAATGGTGAAATGCTACCAGGCTACATGCCAGCGGACGAATTGGCGAAAAAACTCGGCCTATAATCTTGGTTCGCATCTCGTTATCGAAGGCTCTCATGGCAACCCCCTGAGGGCCTTTATTTTTCTGGGCTAAACCCCAGTATTTCCGTAATTACCCCCTGCCTTCCCCCGTCTATTGTGGTACATTTAGCGCCCAAAATTTTTACACTCCTGGCATCAAAGAGTCAGGGCATCAACATAACGGAGACCATGTTGTGAAACCGGTTAAAGTGGGTATCTGTGGGTTTGGCACCGTCGGCGGCGGTACTTTTAATGTATTGGTAGAGAACGCGGCAGAAATTGGCCGTCGTGCCGGTCGTGACATTATTATCGAGCAAGTTGGCGCCCGTCGTGACAACCCAGCTTGTGATACCAGCAACACGAATATCACCCGTGATATTTTCGATGTGGCGCGTAATCCAGACGTGGACATCGTGGTTGAGTTGATCGGTGGCTACGATGTGGCCAAAGAGCTGGT
>JBFEWA010000419.1:0-2595 GCA_041546605.1 Bermanella sp. | reverse complement strand
GGTCTCGACCCAGAAGGTGTCGTCGCCGTCGTTCCCTTCAGCGGTGATCGTTTCAATAATGCCGGGTGACCCGATGGCGGCGGTTCCGTCATCGAGAGTGACATCGCGCCAGAGGGTTCCCGATCCGCTGAAGAAGGGGAGCACTTCCACACTGGCGATCCGGCTGCCGCCGTCGACCCGGATCAGGTCGCGGCCGCTGGTGCCGTTGAGGATCACTTTATCGGCGAAGCCGCCGTGACGGCCAATGATGGTAGGGCTGGAGGTGGCACACAGGTTGTGATCTCCACCCATGCAATTTTCACAATGATTACAATAAGCGCTGTGCCAGCCTAAGCCCACACGATCACCCGGTTTTAAGTGGGTCACTTGCTCCCCCACTTGGCTTACCACACCGGCTACTTCATGACCGGCCACTAACGGATAACGGCTAAAGCCCCATTCGTTGTCCAGCATGCTCACATCGGAGTGGCACACGCCACAGTAATGCACCTCGATTTCCACTTCTTGGCCACCTAAGGCCCCTGGATCATATTCAAAGGATTCTAGAGGCCCTTTGGCTTGGTGTGCGGCATAAGCATGAATCATGGTGTTCTCCTTCGTTATTTGGCAGCCATTAAAGCGCCCATTACTTGTAGGTACTAGAGCGAATCATCGAACGGGCTGTTGCATGGGGTTTACGATTAAGCTGCACTGGTAAAGTGCAATAGAATGAACAACATACGTTATTCGCTTCCCTTTGGATTGCCCAATACTGTCGAACAATCAAAAACATTCCCTTAGTTAAGCAGTAAAATTCTGTTATTTCGGGGTTTTCTGGTAGAATCCGCGCAAAATTTAAACGGGTACAAGCCTTTGTTTACACAGTTCGATCTGCAAGCCCCACTGCTCAAAGCCATCGAGAAGTTAGGGTTCAACAAGCCGACACCGGTTCAGGAACAAGCCATTCCTGCCGCCTTAGATCAGCAAGACATCATGGTATGCGCGCAAACCGGCAGTGGTAAGTCTGCTGCGTTTTTATTGCCCATACTGCAGCACCTTATCAATCATGCGGCCCCTAACTCCAAAACCCGTGCCTTGGTATTGGTGCCTACCCGGGAATTGGCACGCCAATTACTCAAGCAATGTGAAGCCCTAGCTAAATTCAGCAAGATCCAAGTGGCCAGCATCACAGGTGGACAAGAATTTAAGTTCCAAGCGGCCTTGTTTCGCAAAAACCCTGAAATCATCATTGCCACACCTGGTCGCTTGTTAGAGCACATGGGCAAAAACGAAGGTCTCATGGAAGACGTTGAGATTCTGGTGCTCGATGAAGCGGATCGCATGCTGGACATGGGCTTCTCCGAAGACGTGCTCAACATCGCCGGCCAATGTTCTCATGCCAAGCGTCAAACCATGCTGTTCTCCGCCACGTTAAAGCAACGGGGCATGAAGCACATTATTGATACCGTATTGAACGAGCCTAAAAACATCCTAGTGGATGATTTTAAAGGGGAACACGACAGCATCGAGCAAGAAGTGATGCTGGCCGATGACGACAAGCACAAGCAGCGTTTATTAACCTGGTTGCTTGCCAACAAAACCTATCGCCAAGCCATTATCTTTGTGAACACCAAGGTGAAAGCGGATAGCCTGTATCATTTCTTGGGTTATCACGATATTAACGCTGCGGTTTTACAAGGGGACATGTCGCAAGATGAGCGCAACCATGTGATGGTGCGCATGCAGCAAAAAGGCATCGACGTGTTAGTGGCCACCGATGTAGCCGCCCGTGGCTTGGACGTGAAACAAATTGATTTAGTGGTGAACTTTGACATGCCACGCAGTGGTGATGACTACGTTCACCGCATTGGTCGTACTGGCCGCGCTGGCGAACAAGGATTGGCCGTTTCTTTGGTGGATCACACCGAGTGGAATTTAAAATGCGCCATCGAGCGTTATTTACGCATCGCCATGACACAGAAAAAAGCCAAAGGATTAGAAGGCCAATACAAAGGCCCGAAAAAAATGAAATCCAATGGCAAACCTGTGGGTAAAAAACCCGCGAAGAAAAAAGACGCTAAAAAGCCGGCAAGCAAAAAAGCCGATAAAAAACCGACTAAAGGACCAAGCGCTTCCAAGGGGAAACCCGCCAGCAAGCCAAGGTTTGGTGATGGCAGTGCGCCATTCAAACCGAAGCGCAGCGAATAAGCGTTTGCATCCATTTAACCGTTTAAAACTTTAAGGCCCTGTATGAAATATTTCTGGAAAACCGTGCGTTTCGTTTTAGCTCAAATCATTTTATTAGCGGATGTTTGTTACCGCCCTAAAGGGGTGAAGCGTAAAGCAGACAAACAAGCAGACTTGGATGAACAGTGCCAGCAACTGGCGTTGTATCAATACAAAGCCTGCCCATTTTGTGTGAAAGTACGTTGGGCCATGCGTCGCAGCAATATGAAAATTGAATTGCGTGATGCCAAGAACAATAGCGAAATCGCCTACGAGTTAGAAAACCAAGGGGGCAAACTGAAAGTGCCTTGCTTGAAGATCACCCAGTTGGATGGCTCTAGCCAATGGATGTATGAATCCAAAGACATCATTGCCTATTTGCAAAATATT
>JBFEWA010000085.1:0-10077 GCA_041546605.1 Bermanella sp. | reverse complement strand
ATAGTGACTACGGCCCGTGTGACCCACGCGACCCCCGCCGCTAACTATGCCAAAAGTGCTGATCGCAACTGGGAAGATATTTCAGACATGCCACAAAAGGCCATTGATGCCGGTTGCAAAGACATCGCACAACAGTTAATTCAGTTTGAAGCGAATTTGAAGCAACGTTTTCCTGCCGCGAATATTAATGGCATTGAAGTGGTCATGGGTGGCGGTCGTCGTCATTTTTTACCTAAGGATATTAAGGCTAACACAGCAGATGCGGTGAGCCTGATTGAAGGGGATCGCACAGATGGTGTGAACTTGGTTGAACAGTGGCAGGCTTTGTATCCAGATGGCGTGTATGTGATGGATGCCGCTGGCTTTGCCAATATAGACCAAGGTAACACGCCACATCTATTGGGCTTATTTAATGAAAGCCACATGCGTTATGAAGCGGATCGTGCGAACGATAAAACCGGTGAGCCATCTTTGAGCGAGATGACCAAGGCGGCCATTGAGATTTTAGATAATAACCCCAACGGTTTTTTTCTTAATGTAGAAGCAGGACGCATTGACCATGGCCATCATGCAGGTAATGCCTATAATGCCTTAACCGATGCCGTTGAATTATCTCAAGCGGTACAAACCGCTTTAGAGCATACCAACCCAGAAGAAACATTGATTATCGTCACCGCAGATCATTCCCACGTTTTTACCATGGCGGGTTACCCAAAGCGCGGCAATCCCATTTTGGGTAAGGTGGTGAATGTGGGGGAGAGTGAACTCGCGCTTGCAGAAGACGGTAAGCCCTATACAACCCTGGGTTATATGAATGGTCGAGGATTTCATGATTTACATGACCATACCGATGCCAATGCATCATACGATGAGGGCATAGTAGCAGGACGTCACTTAACGAAGGATGTGAACACACAAGCACCTGGCTATCATCAAGAAGCCTTGGTGCCATTAAGCTCTGAAACCCACGGGGGTGAAGATGTGGGCATTTACGCAACCGGCCCGGGTGCTCATCTTGTCAGTGGTGTGCATGAGCAAAATTACATTTTCCATGTCATGAATCATGCTGGTGGCTTGACTCAAAAAGCCATGCAAGCGGCTTCACAATAGTGTGAGTGAATGATGTTTATATTGAATTACGCGTCCATTGATATTTCCGGTTTTGCCGGTATTCGCGAGCGAGTATTGGTGATGGATCGACAATATTTTTCCCATCACGTGGCGGATGAAGTACGTGATGGCTTTGGTGATTGCGTGTATTTAGCCCACGCGTATTTTACGCCCAAGGGCAGTACAGGCTTACACTATCATAAAGACGTGGACATCATTTCCATCTTTACCAAAGGAGAAGTGCAGCACCAAGGCACCTTGGGCGATGGTGAACATTTTCAGCCTGGACAAGTGTTGGTGCAATGCAGTGGTGAAAGTGGCTTTCGTCACAATGAAATGAACGCGTTAGATGAAATTTCTGGCATGGTGCAAATCTGGTGTCGCCCAAGTGTGAACAGTGCAAAGCAGCAGCGCCATGAAGTGGTCGATGTGCGCGCTCAGGGTCGCCACCGTTTGTATGGCGGTCGTGACGATGATGCGAGCACGCAAATTCCTCATACCACTCAATTGGAATTGGCGGTGATGCAAGATGGGGAAGAGATGCAATTATCCCAGCGTAATCGTCTTTATGTGTTGGCGGGTGACATTGTCGTGCAAGAAGGGGCTGACACTCAGATGCTCACCCGTGGCAGTTTGTGCGATGGTCGTGATTTATACGTGACCGCCAATGGCGCGGCCACGGTTTTGCTTATGACGCAGGTCTAAACTACTTGTTATTAAAAGCGTCCATTTTTTCTTCGGGATTGCTTTGACGATCCAGCGTGCCGATATCCAACACTGGTGAAGCATCAATATGCTGAGCATCCATCATCTGCGCCACACGCTGCAAAGAAGAAATGATCATGGTTTGTTCCCATTCCTGCAAATCCCCAAATTGACGGGTGAAATGATCCTGCAATGGCATCGGCGCGTCTTTTAGTATTTCCACGCCGAGATCGGTTAAGTATGTGTGCACTTTTCGCTTATCTGTGGTGGAGCGTTCACGATACACAAGTTTGCGTTTTTCTAAGCGATCTAAAATAGTGGTGACGGTGGCCTGACTCAGGCTGATGTCGTTGGCTAGCTCACCTATGGTTACATTACCTTTATCCCGTACCGCTTGTAACAATAAGATTTGCGGTGCGGTTAAGCCTGTGGTTTTTGCTAGGTGTTTGGAATGTAAGTCCGTTGCTCGGATTACTCGACGCAGAGCAACCAATACTTCATCTATGTGCTTCAAAGGCGTGTCCTGTGGATATGCGCAAAGGCCTCATTATATAGAGGCCTAAGTATTTGGCTAGGGCTAGCAGTTGGGCTACTTTTTGTCGGCAGAGGTGTGGATGTCATCATATTGCCAAGGACTATGATGATCATGGCTGTGTCGATCCAGGGTGCCTACATCCAATACCGGCGCAGCATCAATATCGTGGGCATCCATCATTTGCGCTACTCGCTGTAAAGATGAGATCAGCATGGTTTGCTCCCATTCCTTCAAATGGCCAAATTGGCGTGCGAGCTGATCCTGCAAGGGGATGGGGGCGCCTTCCAGAATTTTTTCCGCATGTTTCGTTAAGTATGCATGTACCTTGCGCCTGTCGGTATGTGAGCGCTTACGATAAATCAATTCACGCTTCTCTAGGCGATCTAAAATGGTGGTCACAGTGGCCTGAGATAGGCTTACATCATGGGCGATTTCCCCAATGGTTACCTGCCCAAGGTTGCGTATGGTTTGCAAAATCAGAATTTGCGGTGCCGTGAGCCCTGTGGTCTTGGCCAGATGCTTGGAGTGCAAATCCGTGGCGCGAATCACTCGACGCAAAGCCACCAGTACTTCCTCAATGCGGTTTTCCAATTGAGTAGACGCGGCATCGTCAGTCGATGCTTTGGGGTAAGGTGCTTTGCTTAAATCATTCATAGTCATCTTGGTTGTGGGAGAACGCTCCTAGATCGGTGACGATATACAACCCCTCTTCCAGTTGAACCGTGCCTTTTATCAGCTCGTGTTCAGCATGGCTGTTTTCAATTTCATCGCGGTTGAAGCCCACAATTTCACTGACGTTATCCACTGTGAAGCCCATAAGACTATCTTGGCTCTCAATGATTAAGATGCGGCTGTGCTCATCCGGTTCGTAATCTGGGCGATGCATCAGGCGGCGAGTATTAATGATACTGATCACATCTCCGCGAATGTTCACAATGCCTTCCACTTCATGGGGCGAGCCTGGCACGGGGGCGGGTTCACGATAGGGCACGATTTCACGAATGACGGCGATAGGCTGGGCGTAGGCTGCACCATCTAGGTAAAAAGTAATCCACTGATCTTTGTTTAATACATCATTCATGAGCGAATTCCGCCAATATTTAATACTTATAGCTCAATATTTGATTAGTGTACTATATTTATACCACTAAAGAAAATAGGGCGTTATTTCCGTCCTTAAGCCACTTAATTGTAATATTTTGTATGTATATTGCACATTTTGAGCATAATTTGGCCTTTGGGGTTTAAATATTCTTTAGAGTAGTAAATAATAGACATCTTAAGGTAATACAGGAACCCGATTTATGAGTCTCGCAATTGAATTGCAGATCCCCACAGCCGAGGACGGCATGGCTGTGCACGAATTAGTGCAGCAGTGCCCTCCATTGGACACAAACTCCGCTTATTGCAACTTATTACAGTGTTCGCACTTTGCCGACACCTCTGTGGCGGCGGTGCTAGAAGGTCAATTGGTTGGTTTTATTTCGGGTTACATCGTACCGGGCAAGCCGGACACCTTGTTTATTTGGCAGGTGGCGGTATCGGATAAAGCGCGAGGTCAGGGTTTGGCTTCCAAAATGATTCAACACATTTTGCAGCGCCCAAATTGCTCGCAGGTGCAATACATAGATACCACGATTACAGAATCTAACGCCGCATCTTGGGCGTTGTTCGAAAGTGCCGCAAAGAAACTGAATGCGACGTTAACGCGTTCCGTCATGTTCGATGAACAAACGCACTTTAAAGGTCAGCACGACAGCGAGTGGCTGGTTCATATCGGACCTATTCAGCACTAATTGTTTTTAAACTCATTCATTCCCAAATATTTCCTCACGGAAAGGAGTACAGTATGAAAATTTTTGACGAAATTGAATCAGAAGTACAATCTTACGCCCGTTCATTCCCGCGTTTGTTTAATAAAGCGCAAGGGGAGTTTTTATATGATGAAGACGGCAATCAATACTTAGATTTTCTAGCCGGTGCCGGCACGCTTAACTACGGCCACAACAATCCAATCTTCAAAGAAAAACTGTTGGATTACATTCATGCCGACGGTATTACCCATGGTTTGGATTTACACACCAAAGCTAAGGGTGAATTTCTTGAAGCCTTTAATGAGAAGATTTTAAAACCCCGTAATCTGGATTACATGGTGCAGTTCACAGGTCCTACCGGCACCAATGCGGTAGAAGCGGCGTTAAAATTAGCCCGTAACATTAAAGGCCGTGAAAATATTATTTCATTCACCAATGGTTTCCATGGTGTTAGCTTGGGTTCATTAGCGGCAACTGGTAACTCTCATCACCGTGGTGCAGCGGGCGTGAGTTTGAACGGTACTTCGCGTATGCCATTTGATGGTTATTTAGGTGATGAAGTGGATACCACGTTCTATCTGGATAAAGTGTTATCGGACTCCAGTAGCGGTATTGATTTGCCAGCAGCTGTGATTGTTGAAACCGTACAAGGTGAAGGCGGTATCAACGCAGCCAGCTTTGAGTGGTTACAAAATTTAGAAAAAGTATGTCGCAAGCATGACGTGCTATTAATTGTGGATGACATTCAAGCCGGTTGTGGTCGTACGGGTACCTTCTTTAGTTTTGAAGAGGCGGGCATTAAGCCTGACATCGTGACCCTTTCAAAATCACTAGGTGGTTATGGCTTGCCGTTTGCGGTTGTGCTTATGAGCCCAGATTTAGACCAATGGAAACCAGGTGAGCACAACGGTACCTTCCGTGGTAACAACTTTGCTTTCGTAACCGCAAAAGCCGCTATCGATAATTATTGGAGCGACGATCAATTCTCTAAAGAAATTAAACGTAAAGGTGCGTATGTGTCTAAGCGTTTAGAAGAGATTGTAGAGGTGTATGGTGAAGGCAACTTTACCACCCGCGGTCGCGGTATGTTCCAAGGTATTAACTGTGTGAACGGTGAGATTGCTGCCAAGATCACTAGCCAAGCCTTTAAGAAAGGTTTAATCATCGAAACCAGTGGTGCTGATGATCAAGTGGTGAAATTTTTGTGCCCATTGATCATTAGTGATGAAAGCCTGAAAAAAGGCATTGATATCGTAGAGCAAGTTATTAAAGAAGTGTGCGCGAAAGAAGATATTCCTGAAGATAAGGATTACTTCGATGACGTTGAATTAGCGAGCTAATTCAACGGCTCAAGGTGCAGTCAAAACGGGCTGCACTTATATGCACATTTTTTAGAACAAGATAAAAGATAGGAAACAAACATGATTGTACGCACCCTACAAGAAGCCGAACAAACTAATCGTAAGGTGGTTGACCCAAATAATAACTGGGACAGCACCCGTTTGTTATTGAAAGATGACAACATGGGCTTCTCATTCCACATTACGACGATTTATGCCGGTGCGGACTTCCAAATGCATTATCAAAATCATTTGGAGTCGGTGTTTTGTATGTCAGGCGAAGGGGAAGTAGAAATTCTAGCCGATGGTAAAGTGTATCCAATCAAACCCGGTACCATTTATATTTTAGATCAGCATGATAAACACATTTTGCGTGCGAAATCCGAAATGAAAATGGCCTGTGTATTCAATCCGCCTGTAATTGGTAATGAAGTGCACAACAAAGATGGCGCTTACGAATTACAAGCAGAAGCAATCACTGACTAATTTTATTCCTCGTGACAACATCTTTTTAATTCACTGAATAAAATAGGAAGCAACATGTCTTTGGCAAATCATAGCGTAGAGAAAATTGGCGGCACGTCCATGAGTGATTATGTGTCGGTGCGCGATAACATCATTCTACAACCCTCACGCATGCAGCATTTTTATCAACGAGTTTTTGTGGTGAGTGCTTACGGCGGCTTAACCGATAAATTACTTGAGCATAAAAAGAATGGTCAGCCGGGAGTCTATGCATTATTTGCCAACGGCGTGAACGATGATAGCTGGCTTAGCGCCCTTGCGGATGTGAAAAACCAAATGCTGGAAATTAATGCCAGTTTATTCGCAGCGGATGGCTTGGAAAAAGCCAATCAATTTATCAGCGAGCGCATTGATAACGCACAACACGTATTAAGTGATTTGCAGAGTCTATGCAGTCATGGACATTTTGCCATCGAAGATCATTTAGCCACGGTGCGTGAAATGTTAGCCAGTATCGGCGAAGCCCACAGTGCGTGGAATATGGCGCAGCTGTTACAGCGCGATGGCGTGAATGCGGTGTTTGTGGATCTAACCGCTTGGCAGGGTGGTGAGCATGTGAGCTTGGATGCGCGCATTCAACAAGCATTCAAAGACATTGATTTGCAAACGCAACTGCCCATTGTGACCGGTTATGCCCACAGTGAAGAAGGCTTAATGAACACGTTTGATCGTGGTTATTCCGAAATGACCTTTAGCCGTATTGCGGTATTAAGTCAGGCACAAGAAGCGGTGATTCATAAAGAATTCCATTTGAGCAGCGCCGATCCGCGTTTAGTGGGCGAGGACAATGCTGTGCCCATTGGTCGAACAAACTATGATGTGGCGGATCAATTAGCCAACTTGGGGATGGAAGCCATTCACCCCAAAGCGGCGAAAGGCTTGCGTCAAAACAATATTGCATTGCGTGTGAAAAACACGTTTGAACCTGAGCACACAGGTACCTTGATTACCGGTGATTACGTCAGTGATAAACCCTGTGTGGAAATCATTGCTGGTTGCAAAGGCGTGTATGCTATCGAAGTGTTTGATCAAGATATGGCGGGTAACATTCAGCAGGTGGATCAAGACATTTTGCGAATCATTGCGCGCTTTAAGGCACATATTGTTTCAAAAGATATTAATGCCAACACCATTACTCACTATTTATCGACTAACCTTAAGACAGTGAAGCGAATTCGCAAAGCGTTAGAAGATCATTTTGACGAAGCGGAAATCAAACAACAAAAAGTGGCCATCGTGTCCGCCATAGGTAGTGATATGCAAGTACCGGGCATTTTAGCTAAAACCGTGAAAGCCCTTGCGGATCAAAATATCAGTGTGTTGGCCATGCACCAATCCATGCGTCAGGTGGATATGCAGTTCTTGGTGAACGAAGGGGATTATGATCAAGCCATTAAAAGCTTGCATGGTTGTTTGGTGGAAGTTCATGACCATGGGGATGCTATATGCCTCGCATCTTGATCAAAGGAATGATGCTGGTTTTGTTATGTGCGTGTCCGTGGTTGTACGCCGCGGATACGGATAAAGAGCAACAAGCCAAGCAAGTGGTGAATAACCTGAAAGAACCGCTCTACAACCCGTTTGTGGAGCGTTATGTGTTGGATGACTTAAAACACTTACGCCAAGAATTGGCGGCACAAAAAGCCGAGATTATCCAGCAAATCGTGGATCGTGAGCACAACAGTGTGGATCGCGCGGTTACTTATGCCACCAATACGGTTACGTATTTCTTTTATTTAATTGCCGCAGCCACCTCTATTTTAGTCATAGTGGGCTGGACCTCGATTCGTGACATTAAAGAGCGGGTGCATTCTCAGGCGGATGAAGAAATCTCCCGTTTGGTGGGGGAATATGAACGTCGCTTACACGCCATTGAAAGTCAGCTGAATCAGAAGACCCAAGACATTGAAGATAACCGTGAAGAGATTGAGCTCACCCAGGAACGCCAATCCTTGTGGTTACGCGCAGCACGTGAAAACAACTTCCACAACAAAATTGCCGTATACGATCAAATCTTAAAACTACGTCGTGATGACACCGAAGCCCTCACCTATAAAGCGGATGCGGTGCTAGAGCTAAATGAGCCTCAGTGGGCCATTAATCTTTGCTATCAGGCGTTGGCCATTGACCCTGAGAACACCCATGCTTTCTATCAGCTGGCCTGTGCTTATACGGTATTGGGCATGCAAGAAGAAGCGGTGAACTGTCTGAATGAAGTGCTGGAACGTACGGATACCTATCGAGAAGATATAGTAAACGACCCTGTAATGAAGCCATTGCATGATAATGAGCGCTTTCAAGAGTTAATGGGTGAGTACGGTAACGATTTAGACTAATACTGACTTTTTGTGGGTTTATGCGGGGTTGATACTATCGTCTTTGGCAATCTGTTCTAAGATTATAGTAAGAATGTCATTGAGTTCACTATGATTTCAGCCCCTTTACATGAGCGCGAAGCTCAGCGTCTAGAAGCATTGCTGCGCTATGAAGTCTTAGATAGCGAAGATGAGACGGTATTTGATGAGCTAACTCAATTGGCGAGCCATATCTGTGGGGCGCCCATCTCGCTTATCAGTCTCATTGACAGTAACCGCCAGTGGTTCAAGTCCAGAGTAGGCCTAGCCGCCCACGAAACCCCCCGTGAAATCGCTTTTTGTTCCCATGCCATCTTGCAGCCGGGTGTATTTGAGATACCCAATGCCTTAGAGGATGAGCGCTTTGCGGACAACCCGTTAGTGACAGGGGACCCAGATATTCGCTTTTATGCCGGTGCTCCTTTGGTGACGCAAGAAGGGTTGCCCATTGGTACCTTGTGCGTCATTGATAAACACCCTAAAAACCTAAGCAGCGATCAAAGGCGAGCACTAGAGATCTTAGCCAAGCAAGTGATCAGTCAATTGGAGCTGCGTTTAAATTATAAAAAACTAAAGCGGGTTGATCGTGAGCGGGAAAAAATCTTCTCGGTCATCGGTCATGATTTGCGCTCACCATTTACCGGTATTCTTGGGCTGTCCAGAAGGCTTTACGAGAAAGCAGACACCATGACGCCAGATAAGGTGAAAACCCTTTCAGCAGGCATATTGTCGTCTGGCTTGCAGGTGTTTCAGGTATTGGATGAGTTAATGCAATGGGCGCAGCAACGCATGGGGCGTTTGCAATCAGAGCCAGAGTTATGCCATATCTCTAATCTGGCTCAGGAAAGCCTAGACTTGTTGTACGACGCCATTGAATTGAAGCAGTTAAATTGTGTAAATCAAATCGACCCTGACTTAAATGCCATGGTGGATGGGGCCATTATTAAAACCATTATTCGTAATTTGTTGGCCAACGCCATTAAGTACTCACCTCAAGGGGGAGAAATCGTGCTGTCAGCTCAGGTAATCAATGAAGATGTACGGGTTAGTATTCAAGACCAAGGGCAGGGAATACCCCCAAGTTTAATAAATCGTTTGTTTAAAGAATCCGTTGGCAGCACGCCAGATACCTCTGGAGCAACCAGTTCAGGTATTGGCTTAAGTTTGTGTGGCGAATTGATCGCCACACAAAACGGCCGCATCTGGGTTGATGAAGCTTACAAACAAGGGGCTCGTATCCTTTTCAGCCTCCCAGTGAGAGCTTCATAGATCCATAGTTAAATGGCTGAAGGCACCTTGGGTAAATCAAACCATAAGGCTTCCAGCTCTTCTTTCGCCTGCAGTTGAATCACCACTTCATCAATGATGCCTACGCCATCACCTACAGAGAATTGCTCGCCATTCAATTCTAGCGATCCTTTCATTATATGCAGATATTGGCTGCGGCCATTGCCCTGTGGATCATGCCCGCTTAGATCTAAGCGTTCACCTGCGGCTAGTTGAATGCGAGAAAGGCTAGCATCTGCATGAATGCTCAAGCTATTGCCTTCACTATTAGGGGTGACCAAGGGCGTAAGCGGGCCTTCTTGCGCAATGGCCGCTTGCTCATAGCTGGGCTTCACGTTGCGTACATTGGGCTGAATCCAGATTTGTAAGAACTTAAGATCCTCTGTCGCGCTGCCATTAAATTCACT
>JBFEWA010000014.1:0-19194 GCA_041546605.1 Bermanella sp. | reverse complement strand
TACCGCACCAGGGCGTAAACGCGCATATGGACCAATGTCACAAGCTTGTTTTACTTCCGCGTCTTCTAAGTGACTAAACGCTTTTACTTTTGAGCCTGCGGCGATGGCAGTATTGCGAATCACACAATTGGCTTCAATGTGCACGCCATCCCCTAACACCACTTGGCCTTCGAATATGACATTAGCATCAATCACCACGTCACGACCCACTGTCACTGTGCCTCGAATGTCCAAACGGGCCGGGTCTAATACGGTGACACCTTGGGCCATTAAATCCTGTACTAAGCGCGCTTGATACCAACGCTCCAGTTCCGCTTGTTGCGCACGGTTATTTACTCCGAAGGTTTCTTCAGCGAATTCCGGCTGCAAGGTTTCCACCTCGATGCCCGCCGCCACAGACATGGCGATCACATCCGTTAAATAATATTCACCCTGAGCGTTGTCATTGGACAGTTTAGGCAACCATTCATGCAATTTCTCGGTGGGAACGGCCAAGATACCTGTGTTGACCTCTGTAATAGTCAGTTCAGATTCGCTGGCATCTTTATGCTCAACAATGGCTTTCACCTTGTGGTTAGCATCACGCACAATACGACCGTAACCCGTTGGATCATCCATGGTCACGGTCAGTAAGCCTACTTTGCCTTGCTCGGTGATCTTAATTAAAGCGTCTAATGTGTGGCTTTGGATCAAAGGCACATCACCATACAATATTAAGGTCACACCGGATTCGGCTAGGTTTTCTAAAGCCATCATCACCGCATGGCCTGTGCCTTTTTGTTCACTCTGTAGGGCAAATTGGATGTCTTGTTCTTGGCCAAACGCCGCTTTCACTTTGTCTGCACCATGACCCACCACCACGTGCATGGCATTGGCACTGACTTTACGGGCGCTATCAATCACATGGCCCAGCATGGGCTTACCGGCAATAGGGTGCAGTACTTTTGGTAAATCGGATTTCATACGGGAACCTTGTCCCGCGGCCAGAATAACGACATCAATCATATGGGTTCTCATATCTTCCGCTGCGGCCATATTGTCTAGCCAGTGTGCAACTCGGCTAGAACTTCCATTTTATTAGGCCTTGTGTGTCAAAGTGTAACTGACATTATTTAAAAAAGGTTGTTCAGTCTATTGAGTTTGTTAGGATTTACAATCCACTTTGTCACAAAATAAATGACAACAATGAAGTTAAACAGTCTGACACAGCTTGGTCTAACCGAGCGTGAAATTGCCGTGTACCACGGTTTGCTCACTCTGGGGCCTGCCTCCATTCGGGATCTTGCGGCAAAAGCCCAATTAAACCGTGGCACCACCTACGAAACCCTGAAGATTCTGGTCTCCAAAGGCATGGTGAATTACCTGCCTAAAGGTAAGCGTCGCGTATTCCAGGCAGAAGATCCTGAGCGCTTATTGGATTTGGCCGAGCAAAAGCGTCATAGCCTTGAGCAAACCTTGCTGGAACTTAAAACCGACATCATTCCCGGCCTGAAACACTTAAAAACCGACATGGTGGCGGGGAACGTGCGCTTCTATGAAGGGGATGACGGGGTAGAGCTGGTACTGCGCGATATCTTAAGCAGCGTGGATCGCAGCAAACAAAAGCAATACTGCGTCATCTCAACCCAAGCCTTGCGTGAGCACTTGTATCGTCCGTTTCCTAACTTCACCAAACAGCGCGTGGCTAAAAACATCAAGGTGCGAGTGATCGCCATTGGGGATGGCGGGGACGAGGCCGAACTGGCCGAGCGCAAATGGCTACAAGGGAAGGGGGACGCCTCCTACATTGCCATTTACCCACCTAAGGTGGCCATGATCTCCCTTGCGGATAATAACTATCCAGTTGTGGTGGTGATTGATAGTGACGCCATCGCCGGTACCCAGCAAATGATGTTTGATACTTTATGGCGAGCGCTGTAACAAACAGCGCTAGCAAAGGCGTTTGTATACACAATGTTTTATTTTGTGACTAAAGTTACAAAATGGTTCAGTGATGTGACCACTGGTCGATATTTTAAAGCCGATATCCAAACTAAAATAAGGTAATTCTTATATAAGTGTTTTGGAGTATGACCATGAGCAGTAAACACCTATTACCCGTAGCCCTTTCTAGTGTATTTCTAGTGGCCTGCGGCGCGACCGATGGAGACAGCGCCAAACTCAGCCTCAATCTAACCGATGCGCCAGCCACTGGTGTTACCGCTGTAAACCTGCACATCAACACCATTGAGCTTAAGCAAAACAGCGATACCTTTGCTTTTGAAATCAACCAGAGTTTTAACCTGTTAGATTTACAAGGCAGTGCCAGCCAAAACTTACTCACGAATGTTTCATTGCCAGCGGGCCAATATCAATACATTCGCTTGGATGTGAATTCTGAGCTGAGCAGCTTGAGCGTTGGCGACACACAGCATGATTTTGATATCCCGAGCGAGAGCCAATCCGGTTTAAAACTGAACTCACCTTTCACCCTAAGTGCCAATGGCAATGCCAATTTCACCTTGGATTTCGATGTGGCCAAATCGCTAAGTTACAGCAACCAAGGCTACAAAATGCGCCCAACTATTCGCATTGTGGATAACAGCCAAATTGGTCACATTGCGGGTACCGTTGCTTCTGAAATCATGACCAATTGCGATAGCGCTAAGGTTTATGTGTTTGAATCCGATGCAGCCTTTGCTGATATGAGCCAAACCTCAGGCCCTATCACCAGCAGCTTGGTAGCGTACAACGACGAGCAGACTGCCTACGAATACGAATTAGGCTTTTTAGAAGTGGGCAGCTACCGTATTGATCTTGTATGCGGTGAAGACGACCCAACCGTTGCCGATGAAGCCGGCGTTACCAGCTATGCTAACCAGCAAGTGAGCGTGACGGAAAAGCAAACCACCACAGCGAATTTTGAAATCAGTGTAAATTAATCATTTATCTTGCATTCAACAAAAAAGCCGCTCATTGAGCGGCTTTTTTGTTTGCGTATCAGCAATCGATCAATCTATAACTTTTAGCGTTATTTATATTTTCCAACCGCTTTACCCGTTGCTAGATCAATCAATCTATATTCAACCATAGAGTAACTCCAATCATATTCAAATTGATATTTGCCTCCAGGCTTTGCATCGAACTCAACTGTAGGAAATACAGGATTATAGCCATATTTATTTATCTGAAATGTAACTTTATGCTTACCACTAGGAATATCTACTGATGTTGTGTATTGGAAAAAACCAAATATAAATTCAAAAAAGTTTCTTGTTTTTTCACCATCAACTGCTGAAACATTTGATGCTCCGGTAGTAGTAACATACGCCCTTTCATCCATAATTGGAGCTTGACCTTGACTCTGCATACTAATATGTAACGGAGAGCAACCCATTAAAATACTTAACCCAACGACTAGAATTAACTTCTTCATCTTAAATCCCTAAAAACGACCTTCTAAACCTATGACCAAACCACTAGTCACATCACCACTCAAATAAGACATATAAGACGCGGATAGCATGTATTTTTCACCAAGTGCTACTTTCAATCTTGGTTTTACATACAAACCACCATCAACAGGAATGTCTTGTGAGTCGCAATCACTACAATTGCTAATAGAACGATCTACTGACATAGTTTGATATCCTGCCACTAACTCGCCAAAAACCTCATTCAACAATTGATAACTCCCCCCAAATTCTCCAAAAAATGACAATACACTTACTGTCGAATCTGCTTCAGTTATATTTCCATATTGGTCTTGTACTGTTTGAGTAAACCCTCTTGAATCGTCAATACTACCAATGTACATACCAAACCCGCCAACTAAGTGATCGCGTTTAATATCAATCGCTAACCCTAGACCAATTGTTGAATCATCAACTCCCTCGGATGCGGTTTTATCTGAATCCAAAGATAATTGATCTACAGATAATCTCCATGTAGAAAAATCAGATGGGGTGGCGGCCTGAATACTGCCCGCTAAAGTTAGAAGGCATACACCTAAGATTGATTTAAAATTCATTTTTGTCCTTTTAATTCTTTTAAGGGTTGATGAATATATCAATTTGAAGATTAATTTTATATAACCAAAACAAGTGAATCCCGATTTTAGTATTCCATTTAATGCCTAATAAATACTCGCTATAAAATTACCCCCCCTAGAGAGCTCTGTTCGAGTGAGTTTTAACCTTCAAGATTAACGCTACCCAGTCTCACGCTCACCTGCTGCGCAATACAAATCTGAGCCATGTGACATTCACAGGGCAAGCTGAACAGCTTGCTTTAACCGAGCAGCCAAATCATAGGCATAAAAAAACCCGCAAAAGCGGGTCTTTTCACTTAGATAATTGTTAATTAAAAAATTAACGATTACCCAATTTTTCGCGGATCTGCTGCAGAGTGCGAATCTGAGCCATGGATTCCGCAAGCTGTGCGGCAGCTCGAGAGAAATCAAAGTCACCGCTTTGATTTTCAAGAGCTTGTACAGCGTGTTTTTTCGCTTCAAGCGCGGCTGCTTCGTCGATGTTATCAGCACGCAACGCAGTATCAGCAAGAACTGTTACTGAGTTAGGCTGAACTTCTAAGAAGCCACCTGATACGTAGAAGATTTCTTCTTCACCGTTCTGCTTTTTAATGCGAACGGGGCCTGGCTTAAGAGCAGTCAACAGGGCAGCGTGACCAGGCATAATACCTATGTCACCTTGCTCCCCTGCGGCTACTAGTATTTCAACTAAGCCAGAGAAGATAGCCTCTTCAGCGCTAACGATATCGCAGTGAACCGTCATTGCCATAGCTTTCTCTCCTATTAGAAGGTTTTAGCTTTCTCGATAGCTTCTTCGATAGTACCTACCATGTAGAACGCTTGTTCTGGTAGTGCATCGAATTCACCGTCTAGTAAGCCTTTAAAGCCACGGATCGTCTCTTTAAGAGATACGTACTTACCAGGCGCGCCAGTGAAGATTTCTGCCACGTGGAAAGGTTGAGATAGGAAACGCTCAATCTTACGTGCACGAGATACAGTTAATTTATCTTCTTCAGACAGCTCGTCCATACCTAGGATGGCGATGATGTCTTTTAGCTCTTTATAACGCTGCAATACTGTTTGAACGCCACGAGCAACTTCGTAGTGTTCTTGACCGATTACTAGAGGATCTAACTGACGAGAGGTAGAGTCTAGTGGGTCGATTGCAGGGTAGATACCTTTAGAAGCGATTTCACGCGACAGAGATACAGTTGAGTCCAAGTGAGCGAACGTCGTCGCTGGGCTTGGATCCGTCATATCATCCGCAGGTACGTATACCGCTTGGATAGAGGTGATAGAACCTGTCTTAGTCGAGGTGATACGCTCTTGTAGTACACCCATCTCTTCAGCAAGAGTTGGCTGGTAACCTACGGCAGAAGGCATACGACCTAGAAGTGCCGATACCTCAGTACCTGCAAGTGTGTAACGGTAGATGTTATCTACGAATAGTAGAACGTCTTTACCTTCGTCACGGAATTTCTCAGCCATGGTTAGACCAGTCAACGCTACGCGTAGACGGTTACCTGGGGGCTCATTCATCTGACCATAAACCATGGCAACTTTAGACTTAGTCTTGTCGTCTAGGTTAACAACGCCTGATTCAGCCATCTCGTAGTAGAAGTCGTTACCTTCACGAGTACGCTCACCAACACCGGCGAATACAGATAGACCAGAGTGGGCCTTCGCGATGTTGTTGATCAATTCCATCATGTTTACAGTTTTACCAACACCGGCACCACCGAACAGACCTACTTTACCACCCTTAGCGAATGGACATACTAGGTCGATTACTTTGATACCTGTTTCTAGCAAATCTGTAGAGTTAGATTGCTCATCGAAAGTTGGGGCTTTACGGTGAATAGAAGCAACTTCTTTCTCACCAATAGGGCCACACTCATCGATAGGACGTCCAAGAACGTCCATGATACGGCCAAGTGTCTCAGTACCTACTGGTACTTGAATTGGACCGTTAGTGTTTTCAGCTACTAAACCGCGCTTTAGGCCCTCTGTTGAACCCATGGCGATGGTACGTACGATACCGTCACCTAGCTGTTGTTGAACTTCAAGCGTGATTTCTCCGCCTTCAACTTTAAGCGCGTCATATACTTTAGGTACTGAATCACGTGGGAATTCCACGTCGATTACAGCGCCGATGATCTGTACGACCTTTCCGCTACTCATTGTTAAATCCTCTTAAAAAACCTTTAATCTGCAAGCCTATACCGCTGCTGCGCCACTACAGATCTCAGAGATCTCTTGTGTAATCGCTGCCTGACGAGCTTTGTTGTATAACAAGTTCAGCTCTTTAATGAAGTCACCAGCATTGTCGGTTGCGGCTTTCATCGCCAACATCCGCGCGGCCATTTCACAGGCAGTGTTTTCCACAACGCCTTGATACACCTGAGACTCAATGTAACGAACCAAGATCTCGTTTAACAGACCTTGTGTATCTGGTTCATAAATGTAGTCCCAATGGCCACTTAGTGCTTCGTCTTGTTCAGCTTCAAGCGGTAGAAGTTGTTTAACAGTTGGTTTTTGCGTCATGGTGTTAACGAACTCGTTACCCACTAGATACAAGCGGTCAATGTCGCCGCTATCAAACGCATCTAGCATCACCTTAACGCTACCGATTAAATCATTAATTTCTGGCGCGTCACCCATGTGGGTTTTGGCTGCAACCACGTTGCCACCGAAACTCTTGAAGAAAGAAACGCCTTTTTGGCCAATGGCACAAATATCCACTTCAACTTTGTCGTTGTGGAATTGTTTCAGTTCCTTCGTCAAGTTACGCAGCAGGTTGGTGTTCAAACCACCACATAGACCACGGTCCGAAGTAATTACGATATAACCAACACGTTTTACTTCTCGCTCTTGCAGATAGGCATGACGGTATTCGCTGGTAGCATTGGCCATGTGGCCCACTACCGCGCGGATTTTTTCCGCATATGGACGGCCAGCTTCCATTCGAGTCTGCGCTTTACGCATCTTCGAGGCGGCTACCATTTCCATAGCAGAAGTAATCTTTTGCGTATTTCGAATACTGCCGATTTTCTGCTTAATCTCTTTTCCGACTGCCATATGACTGCCCCTATTATCTATTCGGCGAACCGACTAAGCCGAAGCTTAGTAGGTTTGAGTTGCCTTAAATTTCTCAAGTAAGTCTTTCAGACCGTTCTTCTCGTCGTCGCCATATTTACCGGCACCGTTAATAAGATTAACTAGGTCTTTGAACTCAGCGTGGGCGTAAGAAAGTAATGAAGATTCGAAATCTGCAATTTTCTCTACGGCTACGTCTTTTAGATAACCTTCGTTCGCAGCGAATAGCATGATGGCCATTTCCGCTACAGACATAGGCGCATACTGCTTCTGCTTCATAAGTTCAGTAACAGTTTTACCGTGCTCAAGCTGTTCACGAGTCGCGTCATCTAGGTCAGATGCGAACGCTGCGAAAGCCGCAAGTTCACGGTACTGAGCCAAGGCTAGACGGATACCACCACCTAATTTAGAGATGATCTTAGTTTGTGCTGCACCACCAACACGGGATACAGAGATACCCGCGTTCATCGCAGGACGGATACCCGCGTTGAATAGGTTAGTTTCTAAGAAGATCTGACCATCAGTAATGGAAATAACGTTTGTTGGTACGAACGCAGATACGTCACCACCTTGAGTTTCGATGATAGGTAGCGCGGTTAAAGAACCGGTTTGACCTTTCACTTCACCGTTGGTGAACTGTTCAACGTAGTCAGCGTTAACACGTGCTGCACGCTCTAGTAGACGAGAGTGCAAATAGAATACGTCACCAGGGTAGGCTTCACGACCAGGAGGACGTTTCAATAGCAATGAAATTTGACGGTAAGCCCAAGCTTGTTTAGTCAAATCATCATATACGATTAGAGCGTCTTCACCGCGGTCACGGAAGTATTCACCCATGGCACAACCAGCGTACGCAGACAAGAATTGCATAGATGCAGGATCAGATGCAGAAGCGGCAACGATAATGGTGTTTTCCATTGCGCCGTGCTCTTCTAGCTTACGAACAACGTTCGCGATAGAAGATTGCTTCTGACCGATGGCAACGTATACACACTTAATGCCAGAGTCTTTTTGGTTGATGATGGCGTCGATCGCCATTGCAGTTTTACCAGTCTGACGGTCACCGATGATCAACTCACGCTGACCACGACCTACTGGTACCATTGCGTCAACTGATTTATAACCAGTTTGCACAGGTTGATCTACAGATTTACGAGAGATTACACCCGGTGCGATACGTTCTACAGGAGTAGTTACTTTCGCATCGATAGGGCCTTTCCCGTCGATTGGGTTACCTAGTGCATCCACTACACGACCTAATAGTTCAGGACCAGTAGGTACTTCAAGGATACGACCAGTACAACGAGCCTTTTGGCCTTCTTGTAGTGGTAGGTAATCGCCTAATACGATGGCACCAACAGAATCGCGCTCTAAGTTAAGCGCCATACCGTATAGACCACCATCAAATTCAATCATTTCGCCGTACATTACGTCGGCTAGACCGTGGATACGCACGATACCGTCAGCGACGGATACGATTGTACCTTCGGTGCGAGCTTCAGAAGACATATCGAGTTTCTCGATACGGCTTTTGATCACATCGCTAATTTCGCTAGGATTTAGTTGCTGCATGCTTTATCCCTCAAACTCAGGAGTTCATCGCTTCGGCTAACTTGGCCAACTTACCTTTAAGACTTCCGTCGATCACCAGATCACCCGCACGGATGATGGCGCCGCCTACTAATGTTGAATCAACAGAAGTAGTAATACGTACGTCTTTTTCAAGTTTGGCTTTGAGAGCTTGAGTCAATTTTTGCTTGGTATCGTCCGTTACATCAAAAGCAGAGATGATTTCTACATCTACCGCTTTCTCTAGCTCGGCCTTCAAGTGCTCAAATTGCTCGAAAATTTGTGGTAACAAGGAAATACGTTTGTTTTCCGCTAGAACGTTTACTAGGTTTTGGCCTGCATCGTTCAATGTATCACCACAAACATCGATAAATGTTTGAGCTTGCTGTGCGCCGGATAGACTAGGGTTGGTTAACACTTCAACCACTTTTTCTTGTTCGGCTACATTGCTGGCTACTGAAAGCATGGAAGACCATGCTTGCAATGCGCCAGCTTCAACAGCTGCTTGGAAGGCTGCTTTCGCGTATGGACGTGCCAATGTTGAAAGTTCAGCCATGGTAAACCTCGCTTATAGCTCTTCTGCCAATTTATCAAGAAGCGCATTGTGCTTCTCAACGTCAATTGAGGTTTCCAGGATTTTAGAAGCACCGGCTACTACTAGAGTAGAAACTTTAGTACGTAGAGTTTCTTTCGCGCGGTTAACTTCTTGATCAATTTCTGCTTGAGCAGCAGCCTTAAGACGCTCACCCTCTTGACGAGCCGTTTCTTTGGCTTCGTCAATGATTTGGCTTGCGCGCTTATTGGCTTGCTCAATGACTTGGGCAGCTTGCTCTTTTGCTTCACGGATTTGAGAAGTGGCTTTTTCTTGAGCCAATTTCAGATCACGCTCGGCACGATTTGCTGCGTCCAAACCATCCGCAATTTTCTTTGCACGTTCTTGCATAGCATTGATTAGCGGAGGCCAAACAAACTTCATGCAGAAGGCAACGAAAACAGCAAAGGCGATGATCTGGCCAATCAGAGTCAAATTAATATTCACGCCTTAGTCCTCTAAAATTCGTTGTATTAAGTTGTTTAATCAGAATTAAGCAGCAACAACGAAGATTAGGTACATAGCGATACCAACACCGATCATTGGAACGGCATCAAGTAGACCAGCCATAAGGAAAGTTTTAGTTTGAAGCATAGGCGCTAGCTCAGGTTGACGAGCAGTAGACTCAAGTAGCTTACCACCTAGTAGAGCGAAGCCGATACCAGTACCTAGAGCACCAAAACCGATCATAAGCGCAGCTGCGATGTAAATCATTTCCATAGTAGTTTCCTATTTTTCGTTTAGGTTAAAGTTAAAATTAACGGTTAAGTTAAGGGTTAAAAATCTTCTATTCATTTCGGTTAAGACTGCTAGCTGCATTAATAAATGCAGCCTCAGCCGTTATAACCTAGTGATCTTCGTGAGCCATGCTCATGTACACTATTGTCAGCATCATAAAAATGAATGCTTGCAAGGTGATTACAAGGATATGGAACACAGCCCATGCCCACTGTAGAACACCACCAAATAGGCCCATGAAAATACCTGCTGAGAACATTAACGCGATCAAGATGAAGATCATCTCACCAGCGTACATGTTACCGAACAGACGTAATGCCAACGAAATCGGTTTAGCGATCAAACCAAGTACTTCAAGTACGAAGTTAACTGGAATGAATAACGCTTGAACAAATGGGTTTTTAGCATTGAACGGGTGAAGCGTTAGCTCGCCCATAAAACCACCAATGCCTTTTACTTTGATGCCGTAGAAAATCATCAAAGAGAACACGAATAAAGACAGGCCAGCTGTGATATTCGGGTCAGTAGAAGGTACGATCTTCATGAATGCATGATGTGGATCATTGCCTGCTGCCGCCCATGTTAGCTCGAACAACTTAGGCACAACGTCTACTGGCACAAGGTCCATCAAGTTCATCATGAACACCCAGCAGAAGATGGTTAATGCTAGCGGTGCAACCAATGGATTGCGGCCGTGGAAGGATTCTTTAACTGTGTTATCAATAAATTCCACAATTGATTCAACAAAATTCTGGAATCCTGTTGGTACACCTGCACTGGCTTTACGCGCGGCGCGGTAGAAGAAAAACATGATCAATGCACCAAGACCAATAGACCAGGCTAAGCTGTCTACGTGTAATGCCATGAAACCCATGTCACTCGCTTCTTGTCCGCTTTGCGCCAACGTCCAAGACGTTTCACTCAGTACACTGCCATCCGCACGCTCGTAACCTGCTGGCAATTCGCCGTAGGTTAGGTTGGTGAGATGGTGTTTTATGTATTCGGTTGAATTACCCGCCATAAGTCACTCTCGTCCAAAAGGTTTATATTTTTACAATTCTAGAAATAAAAAAATTTACGCATTGCACCACCAAGTAGGTTGAGAGCAATGCGAGAAAATCTAAGGGTTGTATCAGCTTAAACGCTGCAGCGAACCCGACCGCTGTTAACATCATTTTCCAAGCGCCGCCTTGATAAAACGACTGCAAAACATTTTTCATTTGGCGCGCCCCGGTGTACATGAACGCTTTATGAATAAAATAAGCGTTGGGGATAGCGCAAATTAACCCACCGGCTAAGGCGGATATAGCTGCATCTTGGCTGCGTAATAAGAACAGCAGCGAGCAGGCAAATGTCAGCCCTAACTGAACCAAGGTAATGCGATAAACCGGAGGGCGAGAAATGGTTTGTCTCAATCTAATCTCCGGCTGTTACAACCCTGAACAGCGATTAATCACTAACATTACCTTAAATAAGGCGCGCCGAATTATATTGACTATACCGCCTAGCTTCAACCAGCCATTCACTTTATTCGCATTTAAATTGGGCAATCTCGACCCACACGGCTTTCGCGCTGCACAAAAAACGAGCAAAGCGCTGGCAGTGTAGTTGGCTTAGACAGGGATGGCAATGAAATACCGAGCCATATCTTAAGATATGGCGCAGCTAAGGGAGGGGGTTACTTAATGTGGTTCAGAATGCCGTCAAGCTCATCCAGACTGGAGTAGCTGATGACCAGCTTCCCCTGACCTTTGGCGTTGTGCTTGAGTTCCACCTTAGCCCCTAAGCGCTCACCCAAAGACCCCTCAAGACGCTGAATATTAGGGTCTCGGGCAGGGGTGGCTGGGGTTTTCTTTTGCTCATGCCAAGTACGCACTAAGGCTTCGGTTTGGCGTACGGTAAAGGCTTTAGCCACCACTTGGCGCGCGGCTTCACTTTGGTGCTCCCCTTGCAACCCTAGAAGGGCACGGGCGTGGCCCATCTCAATGTCGCCATGCTCAAGCAGAGTACGCACGTCATCGTTCAGATTCATTAGGCGCAGCAGGTTGGTCACCGTCACACGGCTTTTACCTACCGCATCGGCCACTTGTTGCTGGGTTAATTCGAATTCTTCTTGTAAGCGATGCAGGGCCACCGCCTCTTCCATAGGGTTGAGGTTTTCCCTTTGGATGTTTTCAATCAGGGCCATGGCAATGGCGGCTTCATCCGCCACTTCGCGGATAATGGCCGGTACTTCATGTAAGCCCGCCATTTGGGCGGCACGCCAACGACGCTCACCAGCGATAATTTCGTATTTAGTGTTGTTACTGTTAGGGGAGATCGCCCGCACCACGATGGGCTGCATGATGCCTTGAGCTTTGATGGAAGCCGCCAGTTCTTCTAGGGCTTCTGGGTGCATGTCTTTACGCGGCTGATATTGCCCCGGCTGTAAGTATTCAACCGGCAGTTGCTTTAATACATCTTTCGCACTTATGGTCTCAGCAACATCGTTTGATTCACTTGGATTTGCTTGACTGGCCGCAGCCCCTGCCAGTAGGGCATCCAACCCCATTCCACCTAATCCACGTTTTTTTGCCATGTTTGTTGCCGCTTACTAAATAAGAAAGATTAATGTTCTACCGATTTGTTTTTACGATTGACTTCACCGGCTAGCGCCAAGTACGCCACAGCGCCGCGCGAGGTTTTATCATAACACAGCACAGGCATGCCATAGCTAGGGGCCTCGGCCAAGCGAATATTCCGCGGAATCACGGTGCCGTAAACCTTGTCACCAAAGTGATTGATCAACTGCGCCGACACATCTGTGGTTAGACTGGCTCTTGGGTCATACATGGTGCGCAACAGACCGTCGATTTCCAGCTCTGGGTTGATCTGCTTAATGCGTTCAATGGTGCTCATTAAGGCACTTAAACCTTCCAGCGCATAGTACTCGCACTGCATAGGAATGATGATGCCGTCGGCCGCCACAAAGGCGTTTACCGTGAGCATGTTCAATGACGGCGGGCAGTCTATTAGGATGTAATCGTATTGATCTTTAACGGCATCTAAGGCCGTCTTCAAGCGACGCTCTTTTGCTTCGATGTCCATTAACGCCACTTCCGCCGCGGTTAAATCACCGTTAGCCGGAATCATGTCAAAGCCCGCAGGGTCTGTGGTGACCTTCACTTCGTTAACGGATAAGCCATCCACTAATACATCGTAAATGGAGGTGTCTAGTTCGTGCTTATTCACGCCACTGCCCATGGTGGCATTGCCTTGCGGATCTAAATCAATCACCAAAACCTTACGCTTGGTGGCCACCAAGGACGCGGACAAGTTCACTGTAGTGGTGGTTTTACCCACACCGCCTTTTTGGTTGGCTACTGCTATGATTCGACCCAATTGAAACACCTTTTTGTCAGGCGTCGGACGTCAGGCGTCAGACGCAAAGAATTCCAGTATACAAAAAAGACTATCTGATATTTACACAAGACATTAAATACAAACTTAGAGTCTATTTCTTTTTATTTAGCGCCCGACCCCAGACATGCGACGTCAGACTTTTTTAATTTTAACCAAATGACGTTCCCCTTCTTCACCGGGAACATGCAAGGCGAAACAGTCTACCACACTCACTCGATCATCCAATTGCTGTATTTCACTCTCTGGATAAATGCCTTTCATGGCATAGAAGAAGCCATCTTCTTTGAGCAAATGAATACTGCCATCCACCATATCTTTCAATGTGGCAAATGCCCGAGAGGTAATGGCATCAAACAATGGGGCCTCGAAGGACTCGATACGCGATTGCACCGGCGTCATATTGGCAAGCTTTAACTCGATCTTACTTTGGGTCAAAAAGCGGGTTTTCTTGCCGTTGCTGTCGAGCAAGGTGAATTGCTTTTCTGGAAAACAAATGGACATAGGGATGCCAGGCAAACCTGGGCCAGTACCCACATCTAAAATGCGCTCGCCCGTGATATGAGGAATGATGCTTAAGCTGTCCAATAGATGGCGACTGATCATTTCGCTTGGGTCACGCACCGCCGTCAGGTTATAGGCTTTGTTCCACTTAACCAACAGGGCGTGGTAATCCAATAACAATTGGATTTTATCTTCGCTTAGGTCAAGACCTTGTTTGAGAAGGCCGGTTTTTAATAGTGCGTCGTACATGTATGTCCTATGAGTCGGACGTCAGGGACGGACGTCTGACGCTTATTTTTCTTTGCTCGTCATGTCACAACATTGTTATTGCAACACTGGATTGAAAACGGATGCTAGGCACTTAAAGAGAAAGCCCCAGACGTCTGACACCAGACGCCTGACTCACTTTAAGCACTCTGCTTTTGCACACTATGATGCTTTTTCAAATAAATCAGCAACTGGCTCAACGCCGCTGGGGTTACCCCTTGAATACGGCTGGCCGTACCCAAGGTTTCCGGCTGCAAGGTAGACAGTTTTTGTACGATCTCGTTACTTAAACCACCCACCTTGGTGTAGTCCAATTCTTTTGGCAGCAGGGTATTTTCATAGCGACGCATCTGCTCAATTTCTTCTAGCTGACGCGCTATATAGCCTTCGTATTTCGCGGCGATTTGTACTTGCTCGGCCACTTGAGGGTCTGCAACCGCTTCCCCTTTTAAATGCGCCAAATCCTTGTACTCAATCTCTGGGCGCTTTAACAAATCCATCAAGCTGTATTCACGGGTCAAAGGGGTTTTGACTATGCTTTCCAGCTCTTTGCTTTCGGCTGAACCCGCTTGAATCCAAGTGCTCTTTAAACGCTGTGCTTCACGTTCGATGGCTTCGCGCTTTTCACAGAAAGCCGCCCAACGTTCTTCGCCCACCAAACCAAGCTCGCGGCCTTTTTCGGTTAGGCGTAAATCGGCGTTGTCTTCACGCAGAATCAAACGGTATTCCGCACGGGAGGTAAACATGCGATATGGTTCATTGGTGCCCATGGTGATTAAGTCATCCACAAGCACGCCAAGGTAAGCTTCGTCACGACGCGGATACCAAGCGTCTTTTTCCATGCTGCGCAGGGCCGCATTGGTACCGGCCAATAAACCTTGCGCACCGGCTTCTTCATAGCCAGTGGTACCATTGATTTGACCAGCGAAGAACAAGCCATTCATAAACTTGGTTTCTAGGCTGTGTTTCAAATCCTGTGGATTAAAGTAATCGTATTCGATGGCATAGCCCGGGCGCGTAATATGGGCGTTTTCAAAGCCCTTCATGCTGTGGATAAGCGCCACTTGCACATCAAACGGCAAGCTGGTGCTGATGCCATTTGGATACAATTCGTGTGTGGATAAACCCTCTGGCTCCACAAAGATTTGGTGCGAGGTTTTATCCGCAAAGCGCATCACCTTATCTTCAATGGATGGACAATAACGTGGGCCCACCCCTTCAATCACACCGGAATACATTGGGCTGCGATCTAAACCACCACGGATAATCTCGTGGGTGCGCTCATTGGTGTGAGTAATAAAGCAATCGATTTGCTCTGGATGATCGTCTTGTGAACCCATGAAAGACATAACCGGTGTCACCTCATCTCCTGGCTGGCGCTGCATCACGGAGAAATCCACGCTGCGCGCATCAATACGGGCAGGGGTACCGGTTTTTAAACGACCCACATTAAAGGGTAATTCACGCAAACGTTTGGCCAGATTGTTCGATGGCGGATCGCCAGCGCGACCCCCTTGGTAGTTATCCAAACCAATGTGGATAACCCCACCTAAGAAAGTACCTGTGGTTAACACCACAGAGTCCGCATAAATACGAATACCCGCTTGAGTCACCACACCTTTTACAGTGTCGCCTTCCACAATCAAGTCATCACAGGCTTGCTGGAAGAATTCAAGATTCGGCTGGTTTTCAACGATGTCACGAATAGCGGCTTTATATAAGGCACGGTCCGCTTGGGCGCGAGTGGCGCGTACCGCTGGGCCTTTACGGCTATTTAGAGTACGAAACTGGATACCACCTTTATCGGTAGCGCGGGCCATGGCCCCGTCAAAGGCATCGATCTCTTTTACTAGGTGAGACTTACCAATACCACCGATAGCTGGGTTACAAGACATGACCCCAACGGTTTCAATACTGTGGGTAATTAATAGGGTTTTGCACCCCATACGTGCAGCAGCCAAGCAGGCCTCGGTACCAGCATGGCCACCGCCCACTACAATCACGTCATAACGCTTTGGAAAATCCACGCAATCACCTCTGCACATAGAAACGCAATAAATCTGATTATTTATTGCTCAAAAATTCACCAGGGCGGGCATTATATAGATAGGTGCAGCCAGACGCTAGACACAAGCCGCAACTCCCACCGCTTATCCTCACATCCACTGGATTTTGTCCGACAAGGGCAGGTAAAGTGTGGGTTTAACCCCTTTTATACACAGGTCAAACATGAAAACCGGCATTTTACTTCTCTCGATTCTACTCCTTAGCGGCTGTTCTGGGTTGAGAACCACAGACACCACCTTTATGGCCCATGCAGAGAACTTTAATTTCTTGTTCTTACAAATCCCTGGAGGGGACAGCCAAGAGCGCGCCATGGCTTTAATGCCAGAAGGGGCTCAAATCGACACCTTAATCAGTACACCGGATGATATGACCAGCTTTCTAGGTGTGCTCAACCGCATCATTGGCTTGGATTACACCACCATCAATGGTCGTATTCAGCCGAAGCCTGTGGATAAACACCCCCAAGCCTCTTACGAGCTATAATTTTTTATCCACAAGCCATGTTCCACTGATGAACCCATTTACGGCTTATCCAACCTCTTAGTTATCCACACCTGCTATAACTAAGAGGGTTCATGGCCTTTAAGCATTTATTCACAGCTTAGTTTTACGTTTATCCCCACTCACTAACAGCTTACTCACAGCCCATTTCAACACTGTATTTCATAATACGGGCTATCATTTTTCCAAATATTGCCACACTCTTTGCTCATATCCAGAGCATGATCAAAGGATAGACACAGGTTATACACAGGCTTCAAACTTGGGATAACTGGGGATTCAGCTAGTATCAAATCATCCAATTAAGCATATCCACCTTAGCCTTACTGTATTGCCCAACAAACATAAACAAGGAGCTCACCATGAAACTCACACCCTTGGCCGTCATAGCCATGGCCATCCTCACATTAAGCGGTTGTACTCAATCCAGTAAACCCAATCTCACCCTGCATGTATTTGAATGCGGCCATGTGGAAGTATTGGATATTTCCATCTTCTCCCCGGGTGTGGACGAAGGCCTCAGCAAACACCTAACCAACAGCTGTTACCTGATTCAACATGACAAGGGCAATCTGATTTGGGATACGGGTTTACCCGATACTCTCGAAGGCAAAGGCGGGGAAGCGTTTGGCGGTAAATTAAAATTGAGCGTCACCAATCCACTGTCTAAGCAATTAGCCGCCATTAACATTAATCCCGCTGACATCGACTTTCTGGGGGTTTCACACTTCCATGGAGATCACACAGGCAACGCCAATTTATTTAGCCATGCCGCACTGTTGATTCAGCAAGCGGAATACGATGCCGCCTTCGGAGAAAATCCAGCGCAATTTGGTTTTAACCCAGCCAGCTACGAGCAATTGAACAAGGATAAAATCACCATCTTAAATGGCGACTATGACGTATTTGGTGACGGCAGCGTCGTGATCAAAACCGCACCAGGGCATACACCTGGCCATCAAGTGTTATTTATAGACTTAGCGCAAACCGGCCCGGTAGTACTCTCAGGTGACTTGTATCACTTCACGAAAAATCGCGAACACAAACGGGTGCCATCGTTTAACTTCGATAAAGAACAAACCTTAGCGGCCATGGATGTGATCGAGCAGTTTGTGGATGCAGAAGGGGCGCAGTTTTGGATTCAGCATGATTTAGAACAAAACCAAACCATTAAACATTCGCCTGAGTTTTATCAGTAACTCTTTTCTCGTGCATAAAAAAACGCAGCTTAAAGGCTGCGTTTTTTGTTTGTATCTTCGTACTGAATATTACTTACCAATACAGAAGCTGCCAAAAATCTTACCCAGCAAATCATCACTGGTAAATTCACCGGTAATTTCATTCAGCGCGTTTTGCGCCATACGCAAATCTTCTGCGAGTAATTCGCCAGCGCTGGCACCCAGCAATTGATCTAAACCGTTATCTAAAAATGTTTTCGCTTGGTTTAGGGCATCGATATGACGACGACGGGCAATAAAGCCCCCTTCACTGGCGGCATCAAATCCCATCACGGTTTTTAAATGCTCTCTTAGGGTTTGCACACCCACACCGTCTTTGGCTGAAATACTAATAACGGTGGATGCTTGCCCTTGCATGAAACCAGAAGGCTCACCGGTTAAGTCGGCTTTGTTGCGAATAACCGTAATGCGCTCAGGGTGAGGCAGACGATCTACAAATTCTGGCCAGATATCATGGGGCTCGGTGGATTGAGTTTCAGTGCCATCCACCATCAGCAAAACACGATCGGCCTGTTGGATTTCGTTCCATGCGCGCTCAATGCCAATGCTTTCCACTTCATCCGGCGTATCACGTAATCCAGCAGTATCAATGATGTGCAACGGCATGCCATCAATGTGGATATGTTCACGCAACACATCACGGGTAGTACCTGCGATGTGGGTCACAATGGCGGTGTCACGACCGGAAAGGGCGTTTAACAAAGAGGATTTACCCGCGTTAGGGCGTCCTGCAATCACCACGTTCATACCTTCGCGCAGAAGCGTGCCTTGATTGGCTTCTTGCATCACATTGGCAAGATTCGCCATCACGTCTTTTAAGTCGGCTTCCACTTTACCATCGCTTAGAAAGTCGATTTCTTCTTCTGGAAAATCAATGGCCGCTTCCACATAGATGCGCAATTGAATCAGGCTTTCCACTAATTCATGGACGCGCTTGCTGAAAGCACCTTGAAGGGAGCGCACCGCACAACGGGCCGCTTGCTCCGACGCCGAGTCGATTAAATCTGCAATGGCTTCTGCTTGGGTGAGATCCATTTTGTCATTTAAAAACGCACGCTCAGAAAACTCACCTGGACGAGCAGGGCGCGCACCCAGCTCACACACGCGCTTTAGAATGAAATCCAGCACCACAGGGCCACCATGACCTTGTAACTCCAGTACGTCTTCACCCGTAAAGGAATTAGGGCCTTCAAAATACAAGGCTAAGCCTTCGT
>JBFEWA010000379.1:0-3006 GCA_041546605.1 Bermanella sp. | reverse complement strand
GTCTGCTGCGTGAGCCGCCAGCTTATAGGTAATGATGCCGGTTTTAACATCGTCACGGTTAGTTAAACCTAGGTGCTCTTTGTGTGTCACGTAGCACAACATGGCACAGCCAAACCAGCCGATCATGGCCGCACCTATGCCGGATGTGATGTGATCATAACCCGGAGCTATGTCAGTGGTTAATGGCCCTAAAGTGTAGAAAGGGGCTTCGTCACAGCACTCAAGTTGTTTGTCCATGTTGGCTTGAATCATGTGCATAGGCACATGACCCGGACCTTCAATCATCACTTGCACGTCGTGCTTCCACGCGATTTGTGTCAGCTCACCTAGGGTTTCTAGTTCAGCAAACTGTGCAGCATCGTTAGCATCCGCTTGGGAACCTGGACGCAGGCCATCCCCTAATGAAAAACTCACGTCGTAGGTTTTCATTATTTCGCAGATGTCTTCAAAGTGTTCGTACAAGAAGCTTTCTTTATGATGGGCAATACACCACTTGGCCATGATGGAACCACCACGGCTAACAATACCTGTCACACGGTCAGCGGTTAATGGCACATGGGCCAAACGAATACCGGCGTGAATGGTAAAGTAATCTACGCCCTGCTCTGCTTGCTCGATAAGGGTATCGCGGAAAATCTCCCAGGTTAAATCCTCAGCAATCCCGTTTACTTTTTCTAAGGCTTGGTACAAAGGCACAGTACCGATTGGCACAGGAGAGTTACGGATAATGTAATCGCGGGTGCTGTGAATGTGTTTGCCCGTGGATAAATCCATGACGGTGTCGCCGCCCCAACGGGTAGACCACACCAATTTTTCTACTTCTTCTTCAATGGACGACGTTAACGCACTGTTTCCAATATTGGCGTTTACTTTCACTAAAAAGTTACGACCAATAATCATGGGTTCTAATTCTGGGTGATTAATGTTGGCCGGAATAATGGCGCGACCGCGGGCAATTTCGTCACGCACGAACTCCGCAGTGATTGTCTCTGGAATGGCCGCCCCCATTGAGTTGCCTTTTAAGCGGGCTTCACGCTCTGGGGTCGTGAATTCATTGACCAAGGCCTCGCGTTTTTGGTTTTCACGCAGTGCCACGTATTCCATCTCGGCGGTAATAATCCCTTGGCGAGCATAGTGCAACTGAGTAACGTTTTTGCCCGCTTTAGCGCGACGTGGTTGACGCTGTAGGTGAGGATTATAAAACTGAAAGGCTTTTGTTGAGTCGTCTATGCCGTTATCTTCTGGCTTGGTGTCCCGGCCTTCGTAGGTTTCGCTATCTTGCCGCTCTTCAATCCATTTACTGCGTGCGCTGGCATCAATACCCTTGTGTACATCCACTTCGGCATTCACATCGGTATACGGGCCAGAGGTGTCGTAAAGGGTTATATCGGTGCCGTCGGTTAAGTTCACCTTACGCATGGGCACGCGCACATCCGCACGGGTTTCGCTTTGGATATACACTTTTTCGCTGCCCGGTAATGGAGTGCGAGTGATTAGATCAGGGTTAACATTGGCAAGCTGAGCCGCTTGAATGGAATTGTTATCAGATTGCATAGTGGGTCCTTATTTGTGTTAAGTCACCACTAACAAGGACGTGCGGGAAACCGGCGAATAACAAATAGATTCATACCAGTAAGATGCAACTCACCCATAAATCATAGGTAAATTGCGCTCATTCCTACGCCGATGCTAGTCGGATCAGGTTCAACGGGTAAAGTCTCAGCTACTTCAAATGAAGTGGCACCCCGTGAGCAGGAGGCCATGATATGCCAGTTGTCATATCACTTTCAACACCTGTATGACCAGATATACCCCTCAATTGACTCGTTACGTCCTGTGACTTTATGACACCTTGGGTATATTCACTGCATAACAACAATAAAAATGACTCTCTCATGGACACAATCATCAATGACTATCTAACCCTGTGGTTCGACCCCTGGTTTTGGCAGTTTCCAGTAGCCACCCTAGGTATCAGCTTTGTGGCGTTTATGCTATTTGCCTTACCTTGGACATACCTAGCTTATATAGAACCCAAGTGGCTTGCCCCCTATCGCATTCAAAAGCAACTTATCAATGTTGCTGGTACATTTTGGCCTTCTATCTACCACAGTGTAAAAAACACCTTAGTGGTTTTTGCGTTATTGGTATTACTTTGGCCTTTAATCAAACGCACAGGTATTCATGTAGGAGAGCTACCCAATATCGGCATCATTGCCTTGCAAATTCTATTTTTTATTTTGTTGGATGATTTCTTGTATTACTGGATGCACCGACTATTCCACGAAAACAAATGGCTCATGCGACACGTGCATAGTGTGCACCATAGAATAAAAAATACCTGCGCCATTAATGGCAACTACATGCATTGGTTTGAATTCGCCTGCACGTCTGGGTTAATCCTTATTGGTCCAATCTTGTTAAGCAGTCATTTATATGTAGTGTGGGTATGGGTAATTATTCGACAGTTCGAAGCGGCCGATGGGCATATGGGTTATGACATTCCTTGGAACCCCGCACGACTTTTTTTGATTTATCACGGCCCTGTCTACCACGATTTTCATCATGCAAAATTTAAAGGCAATTATGCGGGCTTTTTAAGTTACTTGGATGGTTTCTTGGGTAAAACCCATGTGAAAGCGTATTTAGAATATAAAGCGAAAAAGAAGCAAGGGCTAAGTCCTGAAGATATTAGGCAATAAGACCCTCTTTCTCAGAATATGCTGAAACAATCCTGGCAGAATAAGCCGCCAATGGTTGCCCTATTTGGCCATAGACAAGCCCAATAGATTACTCTAGGGTCAAAGCATCAAAATAAAAATAATAGGCAGCATCATGGCAACCCAACACTTCGACATCCTCATAATTGGAGCAGGCTTATCCGGCATTGGTATGGCGTGCCATTTAAAGCAGCAATGCCCTAATAAATCTTTTGCTATTTTAGAGCGCCGCCAAGCCATGGGAGGCACTTGGGATTTATTTCGCTACCCTGGTATTCGTAGCGAC
>JBFEWA010000434.1:0-2375 GCA_041546605.1 Bermanella sp. | reverse complement strand
GTCAAAATGACCGGCAATATGAATATATTCAACGGCAGAGGTGGGCAAGGCCTTAATAAATTGTGCTGCATCGTATCCGTGATTAATGCCGTTCACATAGACATTATTCACATCGAGTAATATACGGCAGCCAGATTGCTTAACTACTTCTTGAGTAAAGGTTAATTCATCCATATCGCCAAATTTGGCATAGGTAGATACATTTTCAAGAATTAGAGGGCGCTCTAGAATATCTTGTACTTGTTTGATGCGTTTAACCACATGCTCAATAGCCTCTTGTGTAAAGGGAATGGGCAACAAATCATACATGTGGCCATTATGCGAGCAGTAGCTTAAATGTTCGCTATAGGTTTCAATTTGATGCTGATCCAAAAAGGTTTTTACATCTTTCACAAACGCCACATCCAACGCATCAGAACTGCCGATGGATAACGACAAGCCATGGCAAGCAAAGGGAAAGCGTTCGGTTAATGCACGAAACGCTTTACCAAAACGGCCACCAAGGTTAATCCAGTTCTCTGGAGCCACTTCAAAAAAATCCACTTGATCTGTGCGTAGCTGCGACATTTCATTCAACATGCCGCGGCGTAAACCCAAACCTGAACCAGTTATAACCATGGTGATCCCTTACAACTTAAGATTTAGCGCCGCACTTACCTTCACCGCACTTACCTTCGCCGCATTTACCTTCTTTTTTAGCCTTGCTTTCACCGCACTTGCCTTCGCCACATTTACCTTCTTTGTTAGCTTTGCTTTCACCGCATTTGCCTTCGCCGCACTTACCTTCTTTATCCATTTTGCTAGAACCGCATTTGCCTTCACCGCATTTGCCCTCTGCCATTACTTTATAGCCAGACTCAAGCGATTGAGATGTAAAAGGATTTTCTGCCGCTAGTGTAGTGCTAGCCATAGATGCTGCTAACGTTGCACCTAGTGCCATTGCCAGTGGTTTCATTTGTGATTTAGCCATGTGAGTCCCCTCGTATCAGCCAGTTTTCGCTGAAAATAGCCTGTCTATTTTCATGCCTTTTTGAGCAAGGACTCACAAGATAGTTCATTTGAAATCAAAAAAAAGAGGCCAATGGCCTCTTTTTTAGTTTTTGACGGTTTCAGCCCAGTTAGCGCTTTTCAACCACCACGCTACCAATGGAGTAACCCGCACCAAAGCTGCAGATCACGCCTTTTTGGCCAGACGTCATGTCCGCTTTATGTAGGTGATAGGCAATCACAGAGCCCGCTGAGCTAGTATTGGCGTAGCGATCAAGAATCACAGGGGCTTCCACTTCATCCGCTTCACGACCCAGTACACGTTTAGCAATCAGCTGGTTCATGCTCAAATTAGCTTGGTGTAACCACATACGGGTTAGGTTACTGGCTTGAATGTCCAACTCTTCAAGGTGCGCACTGATTTGTTTGGCCACCATTGGGCACACTTCTTTGAATACCTTGCGGCCATTCTGAACGAAAAGCTTATCGGCCTTGCCCAAACCAGATTCATCACAGCGGTTTAAGAAACCCGCATTGTTACGAATATTGTTTGAGAATACGGTTTGTAGCTTGGTACCCAACACCTTGTACTGGTGTTCACTGGTGGCCAAATCCGCATCTTCTAGCACGATGGCGGTACAGGCATCACCAAAAATAAAGTGGCTGTCACGATCACAGAAGTTCAAATGGGCGGTGCAAATTTCAGGGTTCACCACAATCACACAACGGGCCGAACCCGTTTGAATCGCGTTAACCGCAGCTTGGATACCAAAGGTGGCACTACTGCACGCCACATTCATATCATAGGCAAAGCCATTTATACCCAGCGCAGTTTGAATCTCAACTGCCACTGCTGGATATGCACGTTGTAAATTGGAGCAAGCCACAATGACGGCATCCACATCTGCCGTGGTTTTGCCTGCTTGTGCCAACGCTTCTTCAATGGCTGCTGTGGCCATGTCACATTGCACAGAAGGTTCATCGTTAGAGCGCTCAGCAATGTAAGGCTTCATGCGCTTAGGATCTAAAATGCCTTCTTTATCTAAAACGAAACGGCTCTTGATGCCGGAAGCTTTTTCAATAAACGCACTGCTGCTGTGAGCTAATTCGGTAACTGAGCCATCCGCGATGGCTTGGGCGTTTTCGGCATTAAAATTATCTACGTAAGCATTAAAGGCCGAAACCAATTCATCATTGGAAATGGATTGGCTGGGGGTATATAGACCGGTACCACTGATAACAACTTCTTTCACATTCATCCCCTATTTAAAATTCTCTTCTACTATGTTCGTCGCCATATCCTCTGGCCTCAGCCCATCCTAGTGGGGCGAAACTATAATGTAATATCTCTATTTATACCACGTACGAGGTGAGTCATGACTCACATT
>JBFEWA010000163.1:0-6980 GCA_041546605.1 Bermanella sp. | reverse complement strand
CTTTTTCACTTGATTTGCCGGATACACCTGACCACTCATGGCAATGTAACAACCTGGCGGTGTATTCGGTGACATCAACGCCCCCACAGCGGTACCGATATTAAAAACCGCATCGGTATTTTTAAATGCCGCCGGCTGCATGGCACCGGTAAACACAATCACCTTATTGCCTTGATCACCGATAAAATTCGCGCTGTTCACCATGGTGTCGGTGCCGTGGGTAATTAAAATTCGCTCGGCATCTGTGGCTTCAATGTGCGCTTTTAATTGAGCTCTGTCTTCATCGGTAAGCTCTAAGCTGTCTTTGCGGCAAACCTCTACCGTTTCAACATCCAAGGCCACATTCATATCCGCCAATATGGCAGGAGCCACTGGCGCACCCACTTGGTATTCACTTAACGCATCAAAATACACTTTGTCCAAGGTGCCACCTGTGGTGAGCACTAGTAACTTTTTCATTGCCGTTTCCACCATGTCATTTGTAAGCAGTATAAACAATCCTCCGGCTTTTCCCCAGATAGCACGCAGCAATAATTGCCATCGGTTTTTAACCCTATATTCCACCAAATCAACGCTCCATACCGCTCTCTGAGAATGACAAACTCAGTTTGTATGACGTATACGGTAAGTTGGTGTTAGGCAAAGGCGTGGATCGCACTTCAGATTTAACCGATTTTGAAACCTGATTGGTTCAAATATGAAATACCCGTGCGCAAGATAAAATTTAGGCAAAAAAAAGAGCAGCCTAAGCTGCTCCTCTTTCACCAACTGCAACAAAGATTACTCTTCGTTATAGGCTTCTACCTGTACTTTCAGTTTTTGGCCTGGTCTAAATGTCACCACGCAACGGGCTGAGATAGGAATCTCTTCACCTGTTTTAGGATTACGCCCAGGACGCTGACGCTTTTCCCGTAGATCAAAATTACCAAATCCAGATAATTTGACTTGCTCTTTCTCGGTTAAACATGCGCGGATCTCTTCAAAAAAGACATCCACCATTTCTTTGGCTTCGCGCTTATTTATCCCAAGCTCATCAAATAGCTTTTCTGCCATATCAGCCTTGGTGATCGCGGTCATACTAACCTCGTAGTTGTGCACCTAATCCTTCAGCCAGCTTAGCGATGATGTTATCAACCGAGCTGGTTATTTCTTCATCATTAAGAGTGCGTGAAGGATCCTGCCACGTCAAGCCTAAAGCGAGACTTTTTCTACCATTTTCAATACCTTGGCCGCGATAGACGTCGAAAAGTGTGACATCCGTTAGACTTTCTCCGCCTTGCTCACGGATGATTTGCTCCACTTGCGACCACTGCACAGACTCTTCCACAACGAAGGCCAAATCACGGCTAACCTCAGGGAATTTGGATACAGGGGCGTATTCTGGCAATTCACCCACCACGACTTCATTTTGCAGTAATTCGAATACAAACAACTGAGTCTTAATACCCAACTGCTTTTGCAGTACAGGGTGTAACGCCCCCATTAGACCAATTTGCTTATCACCTTTATAAATGGCCGCACATTGACCCGGGTGCAATGCAGAATGCTCTCCTTGGGCAAAGCGATACTCGCTGTCGCCATTCATGGCCAACATGCCTTCTAAGTCCCCTTTCAGGTCATAGAAGTCCACTTTTTCTGTGCCATTAGTCCAGTTCTTAGTTAAGCGAGAACCACACACTAAGCCAGCGATCATTGGCTCTTGAGTCAGCTCTTTACCGTTAGGCACAAAACGTAAACCGGTTTCAAACAAACGCACTGTATCTTGTTGACGTTTAAGGTTGTGCTCAGCCGCTTTGATTAAGCCCACCCATAAAGTGGAACGCATCACCGCCATGTCGGCAGAGATAGGATTGGCTAGGGTTAAACCATCCACACTTGGGTCCACAAGCTTTTGCACTTTTGGATCAACAAAGCTGTAAGTGATGGCTTCTTGATAGCCACGGCTCACCCAGTATTGCTTCAGGGTATTCACAGGGGTTACCACTTCTGGCTCGCTTTGCAGATCTAAAGCCGCCATTGGCGTGGTCACTGGTAAATTGTTGTAGCCATGAATACGGGCAATCTCTTCGATTACATCCGCTTCGATGCTGATATCAAAACGATAGCTCGGTACATTCACTGTCCAGCCTGTTGCATTGGCCGTTACTTGCATACCTAGGCGGGTCAGCATGGTTTCGATCTGGTTTGCAGGTAGCTCTAACGCCAGTACATCCACAATGCGCTGAGCACGCAATTCAACCGTGGCTTCAACCGGCATTGCCGCTGCGTCTTCTGTGTTCACTACTGGGCCAGGTTGGCCGCCGCAAATTTCAACGATTAATTGCGTAGCACGTTCCATGGCATCGTTTTGTAAACGGTAATCCACGCCACGCTCAAAACGGTGAGAAGAATCCGTGTGCAAACCATAGTTACGGGCTTTACCGGCAATGGCGATTGGATTGAAGTACGCCACCTCTAAGAAAATATCTTGAGTGTCAGTGTTCACACCAGAGTGCTCACCGCCCATCACACCCGCAATGGCCAAAGGCTTAGCGGCATCAGCAATCACTAACGTGTCTGCATTTAATTCCACTTCTTGACCATCAAGCAGTGTCAGTTTTTCTTTATCTTTGGCGTAACGCACTTCAATGCCGGATTCGATTTGCGCCAAATCAAATGCGTGCATTGGCTGGCCCAGTTCCAACAGAACATAGTTAGTGACGTCCACAATAGGATCAATAGAGCGAATGCCACTGCGGCGCAGTTTCTCAACCATCCATAAAGGTGTGGTAGCAGAAACGTTAACACCTTTTACAACACGACCCACGTATTTAGGACACGCGTCAGTGGCGGTTAAAGTAACTGGTAGAGTGTCTTCAATTTGCGCCGCCATGGTTTCGATGTTCAATGGCTTCACATCAATATTGTTCAGCGTACCCACTTCACGGGCTAAACCTTTAACGCTTAAACAGTCCGCACGGTTAGGCGTAAGATCCACTTCGATGATGTTGTCATCTAAGCTCAAGTATTCGCGAATGTCTTGACCCACTGGCGCATCGGCGGCTAATTCCATCAAGCCATCAGAGTGTTCCGCCATGCCCATTTCGGCTTCAGCACACAACATGCCGTGGCTTTCCACACCGCGCAATTTGGCTTTTTTAATTTTGAAACCTTTACCATCCGGCGTTGGCAATACCGCACCAATTTTTGCCATAGGTACTTTCAAGCCTTCACGTACGTTAGGTGCACCACACACGATCTGGAATGTATCTGTGCCATCGGTCACTTGGCATAAACTTAATTTGTCGGCATCTGGGTGTTGTTCACGCTTAACCACTTCGGCCACAACAATGCCGCTGAATTCACCAGCAACGGCATCTACGGCGTCCACTTCTAAACCCGCCATGGTGACCTGTGCCACTAGCTCATCTGTGCTTAGGCTTGGGCTAACCCATTCTCTTAACCAGCTTTCACTGAATTTCATATTAACTTTCCTGAATTCTTTATTGTTTACAAACGTTGAACGATTTACTGAATAGCGATTAATTAAATTGTTCTAGGAACTTCACATCATTCTCAAAGAACATGCGCAAATCGTTTACGCCGTAACGCAACATCGCCAAACGCTCTACCCCTAAACCAAACGCGAAGCCCATGTATTGTTCTGGGTCCACACCACTGGCTTGTAAAACATTCGGATGCACCATGCCGCAACCACCCACTTCTAACCAACCGGTTTTACTTGAAGCCCATTGAATATCAAATTCAGCGGATGGCTCGGTAAACGGGAAGTATGACGGACGGAAACGCACACTTAGATTTTCATCTTCAAAGAAGGTACGTAGAAACTGCTCTACCGTGCCTTTTAGATCGGCAAAGCTGACTTTTTTATCTACCAATAAACCTTCTACCTGATGGAACATAGGTGTATGGGTTTGATCCGAGTCACAACGATACACACGACCCGGGCACACAATACGGATAGGTGGCTCTTGCGCTTCCATGGTACGAATTTGTACTGGAGATGTATGGGTACGCAATAATTGCTCAGCATCAAAATAGAAGGTGTCGTGCATGGCACGGGCTGGGTGGTGAGCAGGAATATTCAGCGCATCGAAGTTATGGAAGTTATCTTCAACTTCTGGACCAACCGCTACTTTATAACCAGCGTGTTTAAAAAAGGTTTCGATACGCTGCAGAGTACGCGTAACAGGGTGCAAACCACCGCTTTGTTGGCCGCGACCCGGTAGCGTCACATCAATGCTTTCTGACTTTAATTTTTCGACAAGGGCAGCATTTTCTAATTCAGCTTTTTTAGCGCGAATGGCATCTTCCACTTGCTGCTTGGCTTCGTTGATTTTAGCGCCGGCTGCAGGACGCTCTTCATTGCTTAGTTTGCCAAGGGTTTTCAATAGCGCAGTGATTTCACCTTTTTTACCTAGGTAATCAACACGTACTTGATCCAGCACTTGCACATCTTGTGCTTGTTCCACTTTTGCCAGTGCTTCGGTTACCAAATTCTGTAGGTTTTCCAATTTTCCTGCTCCAAAAAGCATTGTTTTCAATGCTGTTTATTTAGGCCTAAGCCACTGCCACACAATGACAATATTGAGGGCGATACAGATAAAACATTTGAGACGGACACCTAAGCCACAACACGGCTTAGTTCTAGCCCTATATTGTCATTGTTTTATTTTTCATTTTGCTTAAAACAAAAATAGGGAAAGTGCCTATGGCGCTTCCCCTATTCGAGACAAGACAATTTAAAGTTTAAATTTCTTGTAACTGTCGATCTTTAAAAGGTCGAACTGTCAGCTGGGCTTACAGAGAGGCTTTAGCTTTTTCAACTAATGCCGCGAAAGCACCTTTTTCATTAACGGCTAGATCAGCTAACACCTTACGATCGATCTCGATAGAGGCATTTTTCAAACCGTTAATAAATCGGCTGTAAGACAAACCGTTGATACGTGCACCAGCGTTGATACGCGCAATCCATAGAGCACGGAATTGACGTTTACGTTGACGACGGTCACGGTAAGCATATTGACCAGCTTTGATAACCGCTTGCTTAGCTACGCGGAATACACGAGAACGTGCACCGTAGTAACCTTTAGCTTGCTTTAAAACTTTTTTATGACGACGGCGTGCTACCACACCACGTTTTACACGAGCCATATTAAACTCCTCTTAACCAAATAAAAAATTAAACGCCAGGTAGCATACGCTTGATTAGCGGTACATCAGATGCGTGAACTTGCAACTGAGAACGTAATTGACGCTTACGCTTGGTGCTTTTTTTGGTCAAGATATGAGCACGGTGTGCTTGACGGTGTTTGAAGCCGTTACCAGTCTTTTTGAAGCGCTTTGCAGCACCACTATGACTTTTGATTTTGTTAGCCATGGCTAATTCATCTCACTCGCATTGGTTTATCAACAGCAGCAGGTGGTCGTTACCGGTTTCCCAATAACGACGCTCGATAAAGACCTAACTACTTCTTCTTAATGGGTGCTAACACCATAGTTAGCTGACGACCTTCCATTTTAGGGCGCAATTCTACGTTCGCTAATTCGCTGAGATCATCCTCAACACGCTTCAGTAGCTGCATACCCAACTCTTGGTGAGCCATCTCACGACCACGAAAACGTAATGTAATCTTGGCCTTGTCCCCATGTTCGAGAAACTTAACCAGGCTGCGAAGTTTTACCTGGTAGTCTCCCTCTTCAGTGCCAGGACGGAATTTAACTTCCTTAACCTGGGTTTGAACTTGCTTTTTCTTTGCAGCGGCTTTGGCTTTTTTCTCTTCATAGAGCTTTTTACCAAAATCCATGATCTTACATACGATCGGATCACCATCTGCAATTTGTACTAAATCCAGTTCGGCTTCTTGAGCAAGCTGAAGGGCTTCATTCATAGGCACTACGCCTAGCTGTTCCCCTTCAGAACTAATTAGTCGGCATTCCCGAGCTTTGATGTTTTCGTTAATAGATGCCTTTTCAGGACGAGCTCGGCTGTTTCTGTTATCGCGTCTAATAGTTATTACTCCGTTTTATTAAAATCTACTGTCCGCGCTTAGCTACATCGTCTTGTAGTAGCTGAGCGAAGTCCTCAATACTCATGGTGCCAAGGTCTTCACCTGTACGTGTACGTACTGCGACAGCGTTAGAAGCCACTTCTTTGTCCCCTGCAACTAATAAATAAGGGGTCTTCTGTAAAGTGTGCTCGCGGATTTTAAAGCCGATCTTCTCGTTTCTCAAGTCCGATTGCACTCTAATGCCCTTTTGAGCCAAGGTTTTCGCCACTTCTTGGATATATTCGGCCTGATTATCGGTAATATTGAGTAAAACGGCCTGAACTGGTGACAACCAAGTTGGCAGATTACCCGCAAATTCTTCGATCAGAATGCCAATGAAGCGCTCCAAAGAGCCCAAAATCGCACGGTGAATCATCACAGGGGTCTGACGATCGCCATTTTTGTCCACGTATTGTGCGCCTAAACGACCCGGCATAGAGAAATCTAGCTGGATTGTTCCACATTGCCACTCACGACCTAGACAGTCACGTAGGGCAAATTCGATCTTAGGACCATAGAAAGCCCCTTCACCCGGCTGATACACAAATTCAAGGTCACTGGACTTAAGGGCATCCGCCAGCGCTTGCTCGGCGTTATCCCAAATTTCTTCACTACCAATGCGCTGCTCAGGACGAGTAGACAGCTTCACCGCCACATCGTGGAAACCAAAGGTCTTGTAAGTGTCCAGAATCATGGCAATACAGCCATTCACTTCTTCTAAGATTTGTTCTGGCGTACAGAAAATATGCGCATCATCTTGAGTAAACGAGCGCACACGCATCAAGCCATGTAGTGCACCTGATGGCTCATTACGGTGACAGCAACCAAACTCTGCTAAACGTAGCGGCAGATCACGGTAAGACTTAAGACCTTGGTTAAAGATCTGGATGTGACCCGGGCAGTTCATTGGCTTAATGGCATATTCACGCT
>JBFEWA010000297.1:0-4202 GCA_041546605.1 Bermanella sp. | reverse complement strand
GCTCATCCAAAAAGCTTTCGTCAGTAAGCGTACCTGGTGTGATGACGCGCACCACTTTGCGCTCAACCGGCCCTTTGCTGGTGGCAGGGTCTCCGATTTGCTCAGCCACAGCAATGGATTCCCCCATTTTCACCAATTTGGCGATATAACCTTCAGCTGCATGGTAAGGAATGCCGGCCATAGGGATGGGTTTACCGCCGCTTTTACCACGGGCAGTGAGGGTAATATCCAGCAGACGCGAGGCTTTCTTGGCGTCGTCGAAGAAAATCTCGTAGAAATCCCCCATGCGATAAAACACCAACTGATTGGCGTGCTCCGCCTTGATGCCCAAATATTGCTGCATCATTGGCGTATGTTCTTGATTTTTATCGCTATTAATAGGTTTCGGGGCAGTTTTTCTGACGGCCATGTGACTGCTCTTATATGACAAAATTAGGGGTAGAAAGCGGGCAATTGTACGGCAAATCCAGCATGGGAGTAAGGCTTGAATTGGTCTGGGTTATGTGGTGGCTGAGGTCACAATACAGTCTGATTTTGCATAGGTGAAAATAGGCGGAAAATGAAGGCCCGGCTCTGAGCTCATGTGAAACTAGGGTCCCTACATTACTTCGGGTGGAGTAGGGACGCTATGATTTCTCCATTCTTTTCTTGTATGTGCGGAGCAGGGGCGAGCTTACATTTCTGCCCTGTTGTGCATTCGCGTGTGATGACATCAAATTGATAACCGTGCCAAGGGCATTCCACTTTTCCATTGATTACATCGCTATCTTGTAACGGGCCAAGCATGTGAGGGCAAGTCGATGAGTGGGCGATGAGCGTGTCCTTTACTTGAATCAAGCGATATGGGTGTCCTTTCAGGCTGAATTGAATAGGAAGCGTTTGTTCCACTTGAGCTTTGTTGCCAAGGCTAATAGAGGATGCATTGAGTTGGGCATGATTTTGCGCAGACTTGCGGTTTTTGAGTCGATCCAATTCATGTTGACGCGTGGCCATCATCCACAGGTCTTCGTCATAGAGTTTTGAGTAGGTATTTATATATTCTTTCGCAAACATGGATTTTAGAAAACGGGGAAGTTTGGGAACGTAAAAATCCACAATGACTTTGATTTTGTTGTCTTCCAGAGGAATGGCATGGGTCCATATTTCACTGCCTTTGCCTAACCCCGAAAGGGTTCGCGTAATCCATCTGTGTTTGTCACGATCTAAGCGTAATTCTAATTCCATGAAGTTCATGAATGACTTTGGTGCTAGGTGACCTTTTGCATGCCATCCCCAGTTGCCACTTTCTAGTATGGTCAATTCAGAGAAAGAATCTCGGTGTAAATAAGGCAGGTGTTCCCCATCAATGGCGTTTTCATACATGCGCTCTAGGCTAATGGGAAGCTCGCGAGTGTAAGTAGCCACATGGCATGGCTGGTTAGAAAAACTAAAGAGTACTCTGCGAATCAAGTCGATGATGTATGTAATTAGTGTCATGAAAATGTTGATCTTATTTGTACTTATTTACATGCATCATAAAGTGATGGAAGGCAATTGCTAGGGTGATCATGGCCTTTTTGTAAGATGCAAATAAAGCTTTAAAAGTCGAAGTTGATGTATTCCTAGAAGTAACGTGTTGGGTTCGTGGTGGTTGTTTTTTGGGAGTTTCATTTTAAAAGAAGCGAGGTTCTGACAAATTTAAGGGGTTAAAGAGGGAATGTGGGCGTTAAGCTGTTCTAAAAAGTCGGCGTTCTTTTGAAGGTAGCGTTTCGAAATATAGATGGAAAAAGGTCGGGTTTTGTTGATGGTTTGGCGCAGGGTGTTGAGGTTGATGCCTTGTTCAAGACTGACATCGGCAAATACCCCTTGAGCTAAAAAGACGGCATCCACCTGTCCTTCAAGAAGCGCTTTGGGAAGGGCTTCTCGTTTTAGGGAGGTGACACGATAGCCGTTTCTTATGAGCCAGCGATAAGTGTTGGTCTTACCTATGGTGCCAATTTGGGCATTGATTCGAAAGTTGTTTTCTTGAGGGTCCCAATCACTGGAATTTAAAGTAAACCAAGTCCAATTATTGTAATCAATGGGCTTTGCCAAAATGGCGTATTTATCTCTTTCGGCATTTTGTGTGGCTAGGAAAAAACCTTGGATGCGATCTTTCTTTAACGCCTTGATGAGTTGCGAGTAGTTTTCAAATGCTTGGATCTCATAAGTCACGGGTAAGTGCTTGAGAATGTCATGAACTTTGGTTACAGCATGGCCTGCAGGTTTGCCACTGTCTGAATAGGTATAAGGTTTAAAGTTGGGGATGCCCAACACTAAGGGGTCAAATGTTTGCCCCAGTATATGGTCGCTAAAGCTTAGAAAGCTCAGTGTTAAAAATAATCGTACATTGTTCATAGATAATAGTGATTAATGAAACTATTTAAGTATAGGTGCTAATTCAGAGAAAGTGGCTTGAATGTCCTGTCGGTGCTGGATTATGGGTAAAAACTATGGAGCTGTTAGTTAGAACAAATTAGCCTCAAGTATGTAGGGGAGCTATACCTATACACGTTGCAGTAAACATTCTTATCACACAATGAAATAAGAGGGGCTCCCATGGCAGATCAAGGCAAGTGTCCGTTTAATCACACGGCAGGTGAAGGTACGCGTAACCCTGATTGGTGGCCTAACCAATTGAATTTAAAGATACTTCATCAGCAATCCGAAAAATCTGACCCAATGGGCGAATCGTTTGATTACGCCAAAGCGTTTTCGTCTCTCGATTTAGAAGCGGTACGTAAAGATCTATACGCCTTAATGACCGACTCGCAAGCGTGGTGGCCAGCAGATTATGGTCATTACGGCCCGTTTTTCATCCGTATGGCGTGGCACAGTGCAGGCACCTACCGTACTGGCGATGGTCGCGGTGGCGCGGGTACCGGCATGCAGCGTTTTGCGCCGCTTAACAGCTGGCCGGATAACGGTAACCTAGATAAAGCCCGTCGTTTGCTTTGGCCCATCAAACAAAAATACGGCAGTAAGCTGTCTTGGGCGGATTTAATGATCTTGGCTGGTAATGCGGCCCTTGAATCCATGGGCTTTAAGACCTTTGGCTTTGGTGGTGGTCGTGAAGATCGTTGGGAGCCAGAAGAGGATATTTACTGGGGTTCCGAAAAAGAATGGTTGGCCACCAGTGATAAGCCTGATAGCCGTTACAGTGGCAAGCGGGATTTAGAAAACCCACTAGCCGCGGTGCAAATGGGTTTGATTTATGTGAACCCAGAGGGCCCAGATGGTAACCCTGATCCTCTCGCTTCAGCCAAAGACATACGTGAAACCTTTGCGCGTATGGCCATGGACGATTACGAAACCGTGGCGTTAACCGCAGGTGGCCACACCTTTGGTAAAGCCCATGGCGCCGGTGATGCAGCGAAAGTGGGCCCAGAGCCAGAAGCCGCAGGCATTGCCGAGCAAGGCTTTGGTTGGATGAGCACCCATGGCAGCGGTAAAGGTCGTGACACCATCACCAGTGGTATCGAAGGGGCATGGACAGCCAACCCAACCAAATGGGATATGGGTTACTTCGATGTCTTGTTGGGTTACGAGTGGGAGTTAAGTAAAAGCCCAGCCGGTGCCCATCAGTGGGTGCCAAAAGGTTTGGCCGATAAAGATCACGCACCGGACGTGGAAGATGCTTCGAAAAAAGTGGGCATCATGATGACCACAGCAGACATGGCCATGCGAGAAGACCCTGAGTACCGCAAAATCTCCGAGCACTTCCATAAAAATCCGGACGAATTTTCCGATGCCTTTGCTCGAGCTTGGTTCAAGTTAACCCACAGGGATATGGGCCCGCGCGCGCGTTATTTGGGCCCATTAGTGCCGAAAGAAGAGTTGTTATGGCAAGACCCATTGCCAGCGCCTTCGGGCAAGTTAAGCGATAAAGATGTGGATGCGCTTAAAGCTAAGATTCGTGAATCTGGCTTAACCGTGTCACAACTGGTGGGCACAGCTTGGGCATCAGCGTCGACCTTCCGTGGATCTGATATGCGCGGCGGTGCTAACGGAGCACGTATCCGTTTGGCCCCACAAAAAGACTGGGCGGTAAATCAGCCGAAACAATTGGCGAGCGTGTTGAGTACCTTAGAAGGGATTCAACAAGCTGCGGGCAATGTATCTATGGCGGATTTAATCGTACTGGCGGGTAATGTGGGCGTGGAAATGGCGGCTAAACAGGCTGG
>JBFEWA010000451.1:0-2181 GCA_041546605.1 Bermanella sp. | reverse complement strand
TACGCCGAATCCCTGGCCAAAGCATTTCAATCCGATGTGTTGTATGTGGCCACTGCGCAAGCCTTAGATCATGAGATGCAAGATCGTATTATGCAGCATCAAGCAGATCGCCCTTCCCATTGGCAAACCATTGAAGAGCCCCTTGCGCTTTCTCAAGTTATTTTAGACAACAGCAAGCATGATCAAGTGGTGCTGGTGGATTGCTTAACCCTTTGGTTAATGAATGTCATGCATCACGAAAAAGATTTGAGCAAGGAAGTGGATGGTTTGTGTGAGGTGCTGACTCAAGCCAAAGGGCCTGTGTTATTGGTGTCTAATGAAATCTCCATGGGAGTGGTGCCCATGGGGGAGTTATCGCGCAACTATGTGGATAATCTCGGTCGCTTGCATCAGCGCATCGGGCAGTTAGCAAATAAAGTCACGTTAATGGTGGCGGGCATACCCATGGCGGTTAAAGCCTAATCCGTTAAGCATTTAATGCGTAATCAGATTTAAAAGTAGTAAGGAATAAACATGTCTTGGTGGTTAGAAAGTGCGGCACAGGTAGATAAGTCGCAAGAAGAGCAAGCACAAGCCTATCAATTAACGCTCACAAAGCCCCCAGGTGCATTGGGTATGTTAGAGGATGTGGCCACCCGTTTAGCCGGGTGCCAAGGGAATCTACACCCACAATTATCCAATATCGTTATTAGCATTTTTGCTGGTGATCATGGTGTGGCCAACCAAGGGGTGTCGGCGTTTCCACAAGCGGTGACCACGGAGATGGTGAAAAACTTTGCAGCAGGTGGTGCCGCGATTTCTGTGTTGGCGCGCCAGTTAAATGCGAATTTTGAGGTGGTGAATCTCGGCACCGTATTTGAAGTAGCAGTTCATGAACAAATCATTGATGCGCGCATTGCCCCGGGGACTCAAGACTTCTCACAGCAAGCAGCCATGACGCCAGAGCAATTAGAGCAAGCCTTGTCACAAGGGCAAGTGGCTGCGCAACGTGCGCACAGTCTAGGGGCGCATTTGTTTATCGGTGGTGAAATGGGTATTGCCAACACCACCTCGGCCAGTGCGTTGGCGGCGGCATATTTGCAGGTACCTGCGGTGGATTTGGTGGGGCCAGGTACGGGTTTGGCGGCGGATAAGCTGCCCATGAAAGCGCAAGTGATTGAGCAGGCCATTGCTTTGCATCAGGCCAAAACAGCGCAAGAGATATTGCAGTGTTTGGGTGGTTTTGAGATTGCTGGTTTAGTGGGTGCGTACATTGGCTGTGCGCAACTGGGTATTCCTGTGCTGGTGGATGGTTTTATCAGCAGCGTAGCGGCGCTGATGGCGGTGGCGTTAAACCCAAGTATTGCCCCTTGGTTGTTTTACTCACACCAGAGTCATGAGCCAGGTCACGTGAAAGTCCTTGAAGCCTTAAATGCCAAGCCATTACTGAATATTGGTATGCGTTTGGGTGAGGGCAGCGGTGCGGCTGTGGTGGTGAGTCTTATGCAAAGTGCGCTGGCATTGCATAATGAAATGGCCACGTTTGCTCAGGCAGGTGTGAGCGAGGGTGACGCGTAATCATGGATATGGCCCGTAAAACCATTCATCTTTTGCGTCATGGGGAACCCTCTGGCGGCAATGTGTTTCGCGGGCGCACGGATCATCCACTTACCCCTTTGGGTTATGAGCAAATGAGCCAAGCAGTGGCTGGGCAAACTTGGGATGTGATCATCTCCAGCCCATTGAGTCGCTGCTGGCAATTTGCCGAAGACTTGGCACAGCGTTTAGATGTGCCGTTATTCGAAGCCAATGGCTTGCGTGAATTTGACTTTGGTGTGTGGGAAAACCAGCCCATGGATCAAGTATTCAAGGACGATTACGAGCGCATTAAGGGCTTATGGGAAGACCCTATGCATTTTGCCAGCCCTGAAGGGGAGAGCGTTTTGAACTTCGAGGCGCGAGTCTTAAAGGACTGGTTTGGCTGCTTGAATCGCCCTGATCAGTCGCAGCTGATTATTTGTCATGGCGGTGTGATTCGCATGATTCTCAAAGAAATTCTTGGCTTGCCGTATCCCAATATCAATCGGTTTGATGTGCCTTACGCCAGCCTGACCAAACTCTCGGTGAATCAGGATGAGCCGTACTATTATCAACTACATACCCATTCGGGTTAGTTGATTTTTTGTAAAAAAACTACAAAAT
>JBFEWA010000084.1:0-10112 GCA_041546605.1 Bermanella sp. | reverse complement strand
TAAAATAGAGCAGGGCTGAGAATGCTTGATGTGGTGAGAAAGATCCAACTCAAATTTACGCCGATTGGCTAAGCCAGTGTGTTCATCATGAAAGGCTTGGTACTTTAACTGATCTTGCGCTTCTTGACGCTCGGTGACATCTTCGATGTATAGGTGGCAGCTTTCAAGGTCGCGCAGTAAAGATAAGCTGAATTCCAAATGTTTGCTGCCGATGTCGGCATTAAAACTTACTTGATCGTGGTAATTGTTTTGCCACGATTTTAATTGCTCAGAAAAATCTTCGGGTAATAAATCCGACAGTGTATTGGATTCAGGATAAATCGCGTTAAGCAGTTTATGGCTCGCAGGATTAGCAAATAGAATGTCACCGTGCCAATTAAGGTTCATAACCGGATTTGGGTTACGCTCTGGGAATTTCGCTAAGGCGCGGCGTTTTGCGGTTTTACGAATATTAATTTGGGTTAAATACCCCAACACCAAGGCAATTAACATGATGACAGCGGTATAGAGGATCACCAGATTTACCATTTCTTGAATTTGTTGCTGGCTATGGAGGGTTTGCTGTTGGGCGTGTTCTTCTACTTCTTGGGTTAAGGTCACTAAGATCGCTTCTGCCTGTTGTCCCACCTTGGTAAGTTGAGCAAGATCTGCTCGGGCTTGATCCCAATCTGTGGTATTGGAGGCTAAATTCACATCCAGTGCATTTTGCAGGGCTTTGATCTCGCCATACAGTTTGGGCAGGGTCATTACATGACCTGAAAATCCTTCGTTAATGGCCATGAGTTGATCGGCTAACTCTGTTTCTGTTGTTTTTATCTTCTCCCACAGTCCTTCACGGGTGGTGCTGGCATAGTATTCATACAGCAGGCGCTCATGTTCAGTGATGCTGGCGCGTAATTGCTTGATTAAATTTAATTTCGGAATGGTCACGGACACCAGGTTGCGACTACTGTGCCCAGCCTCTTCTCCGCTGCTGCGTATGACATAGGACATGGCTATGCCGACGGCTACTACTATGGCTAATATGATCCAAATGCGTTTCGTCAGGCTCATTTGTGGACTCAAAAGTCGAGATGATGCTTTAAGCATAGTCATATTTTGCTGATTTTTAGTGCAATTGCAGAACTGGTTCACGGCTTGTGATGACAGGGCTGGAGGGTATCTAGTGAATACTTTAGGATTGAGCGGCTATTTTTAGCGCAAAAACAATAAATAGGGGAAACACTATGTTAAAGCAATTAGCGATTTTAGTGGCTGCGGCTGCCTTAATGGCCTGTGGCGAAGAGCCAGTAGCAGATCAAGCTGAAGCGGCAGTAGAAGCCGTTCAAGAACAAGCAGCAGTGGCTGTTGAAGCAGTAGAAGAAGCGGCAGAAGCTGCGCAAGAAAGCACAGAAGAAGCGATGGCTACAGCTGAAGAAGCAGCGGAAGGTGCGGCAGAAGCAGCACAAGAAGAAGCTGAAGCAGTTAAAGAAGCGGTTGCTACTGGCACTGTAGAAGGTTAATTCCTTCGTTATGGCCTAGGTTTCGCTTAGGCCATATTTCATCCTATCTATCATTCCCGCTTACTTCTCTTTGCTTTATTATCTGTATTTGATTCTTTTCTCACAGGTGTCATGTGCAGTTACAGGTGGCCGCATTCAGCATTCGAACCAACCTTGCATTTTTGGTGCATGAAGGTTTGCCTGCACAATCCTTGTATCAATTAGTGGGTTTAACCCGCGAACAGCTCGACGAAGCCGATCGTATGGTAGATGTGAGTGTTTCTGAAGCTTTATTATCTTACGGTGCCCAACAACTGAATTATCCTGATCTGGGGTTTCGTATTGGTAAATGGGGAGACAGTGGCCGTTGGGGATTGCTTGGCCATATTGTGGATTGCTGTCATTCCATTACACAGGCATTAGAGCTTCAAAAAAAATACCAGTCACTTGTGGGCAATGTTTCCCGCCCTGAGTTTGTTTTGGGGGAGCAAAGTTGTACTTTAAAATGGATTCCCCATTACCAGTGCAGTTATCACTTAAATGAAGAAGTGGTTACCAGCTGGGTAGCGTTTGCGAAAAAAGTCATTGGCTTAAAGCTGTCTCCAATCGAAATTCACTTTACCCATGATCAACATGGGGATCTTGATGATTATCAAGAGTACTTCGGCTGTCCGGTAAAATTTAATTCTCAGTACACGGGTATTGTGTTTGAACGCACTATTTTAGATTTACCCTTGTTGGGCTACAGCCCAGATTTATTAAAAGTCCTTACCAGTTATGCAGACTTATTGGTGGGTAAAAAACATAAAAGTGCAGCCAACGAGGTGATCACTCAATACATAGTGGAAAGTTTGGCCACTAAGGTGCCTAGCTTAGAGGATGTGGCAGCTTTTCTGGGCGTGAGCTCACGCAGCTTACAGCGAAAATTCAAACAACAAGGCACTAACTTCAAGGCCATTGTTGATGATGTGCGTAAAGAGTATGCCTTTAGTTACTTGTTACAGACCAATTATAAAATGAGCTACATTGCTCAGGTGCTTGGCTTTTCTGAGCAGAGTGTTTTTCAGCGAGCGTTCAAACGTTGGACGGGAATGACTCCTGGGGAATACCGTGACCGACACGGCATTCCACAAGATGAATAATCACATGCCGTTTTTAAAGCGCTTCTCTTTATAAATATCACTTTCCCGTACGGTTTTTAAAGCTGCGGTGTACGTCATTAAAAACTGTAAGCCTTCATCCACTCGTGTGGCGATGTAATCCGTGGGGGCAATGAATTCACCCTGTTCGTTTATGGTGTCATTCACATGATCAATGACGGTACTCACCGGAATATAATTAATAAAACTATTTTTATAACTGCTCATGCGTAATTCGCTGATGGGATAACGCCCACCCGTGCCGGCACTGACGGTAACAATATAAGCCGGCTTGTGAGAGAAGCAGCCGTTAAAGTAAAAAAATAGATTTTTAAATGCCGGTGGCACCATGCCGTGCCATTCGGGCACCACAAAGACATAGCCATCGGCGTCATTTAGTTGCTGTTCAATCTCTGGGTTGGCGCTAGCGCCTTCTTGCCAAAGGGGTATATTCGCTTGATGTAAATCTAATAGGTTGGTATCCACTTGTGCGAGTTGATTTTGAACATAGGTGGCCACATGGCGTGATGCCGCTTGTTCGCGCGTACTGGCGCTGATGATGCAGATTTTCATAGTAACCTCTTAGCAAAAAAAGCAGTATCCCATAGACAGCTGCAATGTCATTGGTATCATCCGCCAATGATTGACTTATCCAAGGGTAATATGGGTGCTTATGTTTAAACGTATCGTTCTTTTTATTGTATGTGCTTGGGCGTTTCCTGCGCTTTGTCTGCCAGAATTTGCTGATATTCACGAATCGGCGCAGTTAGCGGATATCGCGTACAGTGATGGCGACCACAAAGCGGCGTTAGATGGGATTGGTCACTCCCTTAAGCGTCAAATCGTTTTACCCAATGTCGAAGTGAATTACTTGTTGTCCGAAAAACACGGCGTGCAATTTATCACCGTGCGCGGTACCGCTAATTTACAAAATGCATTGGTGGATTTGGATATCAGCCTAAAACAAGACGAAAAGCTTGATATTTTAATGCATCAAGGCTTTGCCCAAGCCGCGCAATTAATTTATCAAGATGCTTTGCCGCTACTTGATAAGTCTCAGCCTATTCGTACCACAGGCCATAGCTTAGGTGGCGCAGTGGCGGTGATCTTAGCGATGTATTTACAGCATGATGGATTCAAGATCCCGCAAGTGATTACCTTTGGTCAGCCCAAAGTCACCAATGTAACCGGTGCCAATCGCTTTGACGATTTACCGTTATTACGGGTGGTGACCCCAGAAGATGTGGTGCCGTTAGTACCACCATTAAGTCCGCTGCAAATTAAAGACTTGGATGTGTACTGGCACATGGGGGAAGAAATGATTCTGCTCGAAGATAACCAATACACGCTCACTTCAGGTGTAAAAGCCATGTTGCGGGCAACCAAGTTCACCACGACTGTGCCGGGGGAGCATAATCTTAACGCCCATAAAATGCAGACGTATTTGAGTTTGATTGTGGCTAAGCTAGATGGGGCAGAGGCGGTTCCCTATAAAACCGGCATTAATCTCTTTGGTTTAAGTTTGGATTAGTTAGAATTTGACTGGTTAAAAAATAGTCATTGATAGCGTGTAAATGCCTGGGTTTTTACGCGTAAAATCTTCACAAAATCAATTGCTTAGTATATAGTTCTGCACCTCTTATCACTGTCTGTGATAGGTGGTGTCGGGGCATAGCGCAGCCTGGTAGCGCACCAGCATGGGGTGCTGGGGGTCGTAGGTTCAAATCCTACTGTCCCGACCATTTATTCCTGTCTTATTTATTTCCTTTTTCTTTTAGCGTTTTCAATTCTTCTTGGCATTGAGCTAATTTTTGCCCGGTTTCCCGTAATCGTTTGGACAGAACTTCTGCGAGAATACGATAAAACACAGAGTAAAACGCAATTTGTTCTTCGGGTGGTAGGCTATCCATGAAAGATGCATCGATGGCGAGGCATTTAGTTGTAATGGTGGCGCTGACCGTTGCTGAACGTGCTTCGCCATCTAAAACGGCTAGCTCGCCAAAGGTATCGCCGCTTTCATTAAAGCGTGCCAGCTCGTTGCCGGCTTTGGTGATTTTTACTTCGCCATAAACCAGTATGTAAATCCAACTGTCATAAACCCCTTCTTTGGTGATTATTTCACCGGCATCGTAAGTGCGCAGCTTACTCAGTTGGAGCATGTCCAAGATATGGCAGGCATCAATGTTCTGCATAAACGGAAAGTCTCTTAGTTTATCAATAAGGTCCGTTCTGCCGTTTAGGTATTCACTTTCTTGCATGATGCGCCTACTCAATATGCTCTATATTGAGAATAGCAAAGGATGCTCATTCTAGTGAGGAGACGTGTATATTTTATGCGCATAAAAAAAGCCAAGAGCAAATGCCCTTGGCTTTCTATTAGACCGCTATTGTCTAATTCTATTTGCCGAATTAACGGCCTGCTTTCAAGTTAGCCCAGAAGCGAGTCATCAACTTGCTGATTTTTGGCGAGTAAACAGTAAGAGGGAACAGTTTATCTTGCACTTCAGCAGTTGGGTAAATGCTTGGGTTGCTTGAGATTTCTTCGTCAAGCATTGACTTAGAAGCTGGCACTGCGTTTGGATACCAAACGTAGTTAGTGATACCCGCCATTACTTCAGGCTCTAACAAGTAGTTGATGAACTTGTAAGCGTTGTCCGCATTTTTCGCATCTTTAGGGATGGCTAGCATGTCAAACCAAACAGAAGTACCTTCTTTTGGAATGGTGTACGCCACTTCAACACCGTTTTCTGCTTCATCAGCGCGATCCATGGCTTGTAGGATATCGCCAGACCAACCGATAGCAACACAGATGTCACCGTTAGCTAGGTTGTTGATGTACTGAGAAGAGTGGAACTGAGTAATGTAAGGACGTACTGACTTAAGTAGTTCGGCCGCTTTGCTGCTGGCTTTGTAGTCAGCTGCATTTTGTGAAGCTGGATCTGATCCAACATAATTTAGTGCAAGAGGGTAGATCTCATCAGCAGAGTCAAGGAAAGATACGCCACACTCTTTTAGCTTGGCTAGGTTTTCAGGCTTGAAAACAAGGTCCCAGCTATCAACAGGTGCATCTTTACCTAGATACTTTTCAACTAGCTTCACGTTATAACCGATACCAGTAGTACCCCAAAGATAAGGAATACCGTGTTTGTTATCAGGGTCTAATTTAGCAAGTGTTTTCATTAAGCCTTTATCTAAACCCTTGTAGTTAGGGATTTTAGATTTATCTAGCTGCTGGAATACACCGGCTTGAATTTGACGCGCCATGAAGGTTGATGAAGGCACCACAATGTCATAACCCGCGTTGCCTGCCAACATTTTAGCTTCAAGTACTTCGTTACTATCGAATACATCGTTAGTTACTTTGATACCTGATTTTTTCTCGAATGTTGGAATGGTATCTTCAGCAATATAGTCAGACCAGTTGTAGAAGTTTAGTTCTTCTGCGGCTTGAGCTGAAAAACTCGCGGCAATACCAAGTGCCAAGGCTGTGGCCGTCTTTTTAAATGACGGCTTAGTTGGTGCTTTCATAGAGTCTACCTCTTTGTTGTGTATGTTATGTTGTTATTAGATTTTTATTGTTATTCACGAGGCCAATTTGATTGTTTTTTTAAACGTTCAAAAGTAAAAACTCACGTTCCCAAGAACTGATGACTTCATGGAAAGTTTCAAATTCTTTACGCTTAACGCCAATATAGGCGTCTACGAAAGAAGAACCCATGATATCAATTAGTTCAGGACAGTCTTCTAACAGACGTAACCCTTCTTCCAGAGTTCGAGCAATTTCTACTTCATCATCCGGCGAAATACTGGTTGGTTCCGTCGGCTTAAGTTTTTCTTTCATACCAAGATAACCACAAGCTAAGCTCGCTGCAATGGCTAAATATGGGTTGCAGTCTGCACCTGGGAAACGGTTCTCAATTCGAGTTGCTTCAGCAACGGCTTCAGGAACACGTAAACCCGCAGTACGGTTATCAATACCCCAGTTCATGTTAATTGGAGCGGCAATTTCTGGTGCAAAACGACGATAAGAGTTTACATTTGGTGCGTAAAAGCTGATCGCGTTACCCGTGTATTTTTGCAAACCACCAATGTAATGCATGAAACGTTCACTATAACTGCCATCTTCGTTAGCAAAAATGTTCTTGCCGGTTTTCACATCAATCAAACTTTGATGGATATGCATGGAGCTACCAGGCTCTTTTTGCATCGGTTTGGCCATGAATGTAGAGTAAATGCCGTGTTTTAGTGCAGTTTCTCTCAATGTGCGCTTAAACACAAAGACCTGATCCGCCAAACTGAGGGCATCACCATGGAGAAAGTTGATTTCCATTTGGGCGGCGCCCGACTCATGGATCAAGGTATCCACATCAAGCCCTTGTGCATCACAGTATGAGTAAAGGGTATCGATTACAGGATTGAATTCATTTACCGCATCAATGCTGTAAGACTGGCGAGCATTCTCCGCACGACCAGAGCGACCTGTGGCAGGCTTGATTTCATAGTCTGGGTCGATGTTTTGTTGAACTAAGTAAAACTCAACTTCAGGAGCGATAACCGGCTTTAGGCCTTCTTTTTCGTATAGCGCCAATACGCGACGTAGCACTGAACGACTGGAAAGGGGGTGTAGCTCGCCTTTACTGGTGTAGCAGTCATTAATGACCTGTGCGGTAGGCTCATCTGCCCATGGCACAACGCGTAGAGTGTTTGGGTCAGGAACAAGGAACATGTCTTTGTCGGTAGGGTCCACGATGTCGTCGTGGTTGCTGGCCCAATCACCGGTAACGGTTTGGACCAAAAGCGTCTCTGGGATGCGACCGCCTTTTTCAGCAAGGAATTTTTTGGTTGGGTAAAATTTACCGCGAGCATTACCTGTCATATCTGGCAGAGTGGATTCTACCTCGGTAATGCCATTTTCTTTAAGAAACCTAGCAACGGCTTCCATAAATCACCTTCTTGGTCATATGTTTACAGCTTAACAGTATTGACGAGATTGCTTAATTAGCAAATCTCATACCTATAATGAAGCGTTAGTAAATTACTTACCTTATAGGACAATACTCTGATAAATATTTGACATTAAATACCCACTAGGGGGTATGCAATACAAATATGATAAAATAATAAACCGAATTATTATTCGATTTGTAGCCTATTTTAATGCATTGAAAAAATCAACAAATACAAGCGTCTTAGAAGAATAAATTACATGAGTTGTGTGTTTTTTAAATTAGAAGTATTATTCGGTTTTTAAAAGTGAATGTATGTCGCAAAAGCGGCTATCTTTATTATGGAGGTGTCTATGCCACACGTAGATTCATACTATGCCGCCACGGCCAATCAGCAGTTCGATTTTCCTCAGCTAGAAGGTGAGGTGAATAGTGATGTTTGTATCATTGGAGCAGGTTTTACGGGGCTTTCAGCGGCATTGCACCTTGCAGAAAAAGGTTACAGCGTCAGCCTATTAGAAGCCGAGAAAGTAGGTTGGGGGGCTTCTGGACGCAATGGTGGTCAAGTATGCCAAGGGCATAATATGGGTCATGACGAGCTGATTAAGAAAGTGGGGAAACCCATGGCAGATAGCCTTTGGGATATGTCCATTGAGTCGGTTGATTTGGTTAAAAAACTGATTGAAAAACACAATATTGACTGTGATTTAAAAGCCGGTGTTTTGCATGTGGCAGCCAAGCCAAGCCATGTAAAAGAACTGAAAGAAAGTGTGGAATATAAGCGCAATATTTTGGGTTACGACAAAATTGAATTTGTTGAAAAAGCCGAAGTCGAAGCCATGCTAGGAACCGATCGTTACCATGCCGGTGAATATTGGAAAGACGGCGCTCACTTACACCCTTTAAATTATGCATTGGGTTTGGCTAAAGCGGCTGTAGATGCAGGCGTAAACATTTATGAAAACAGCCGAGTGACCGATTATAAAGGTGGCAACAATGCTTATGTAAAAGCCGGTCAAGGGATAGTGAAACCTAAATACATTTTATTGGCGTGTAATGGTTATCTTGGCAAGTTAGAGCCAAGAATTGCGGGTAAGATCATGCCAATTAACAACTTTATTTTGGCCACAGAACCATTGCCTGAAGAGTTGTGTCGTAAAATCAACCGTGATGATGTGGCCGTTGCCGATTCAAAATTTGTTATCAATTACTTCAAATTGTCGGGTGATAATCGTCTGCTTTGGGGGGGCGGTGAAAACTACACTACCAAGTTCCCAAATGATATCCCGAACTTTGTGCGTAAATACATGCTGGAGTTTTACCCTGAGCTGGCGGATCTGAAACTGGATTATGGCTGGGGTGGTACATTGGCCATCACGCTGAATCGCATGCCGTATTTTGATCGTATTGAAGAAAATGTGTTCGCGGCACAAGGTTATTCCGGTCATGGTGTGGCACTTGCGACTTTGGGTGGTAAAATCATGGCTCAGGCGGTGAGTGGCAGTGCGGAGAAATTCGATGTGTTCTCTGCTGTTCCAACGCCAACCTTCCCTGGTGGCACGCTATTGCGCTTCCCGGGCTTGGTTGCTGGCATGCTGTACTATGCCATGCGAGATCGTTTCTTTTAATTAGTAATAGGTGCTTGGTGGGACGCCAGGCATCTTTTTTATGGTTTATGGGATTATATGGCCAGTTCTCGAAAAAAAGTGGTAGCGAATCAGAGCGTTGAACAAACCAAAGATGTGGCACCGCGAAATGAACCGGTGCAAGGGCGTTCGAAGTTACGTTCTAAGCAAATCATTGATGTCACTGGTGAGTTGTTGGAGCGAGTGGGGTTGGATGACCTCAATACCATTTTAATCGCGAAAGAAGTGGGCATATCCATAGGGTCTTTGTACCACTATTTCCCCAATAAACATGCCATCTTGTATGCCATGGCCATGCGCTGGTTAGAAGAAATTGAAGCGGTACTCAATGAATTTGAAACCTGGCCAATTGAAACCATGGCAATGGATGAATTGGTGAGCAAGATGCTCAATACCAATTTAAAAGTATACAAAAAGCAAAAAGCCATTTTGACTTTGGTACAAGCCATGTTCTCTGTACCGGAACTGAGACAGTTGGATTATCAGCATGATGAGTTGGTGATCAGCAAAATGGCGCAAGTATTTAAGCGCATGGGAATTCCTCATCACTTAAAAGAACGCGAACGTCTAGCCCGTGTATATCTTGAGACCACTCATGCCATGTTTCTCGTGGTGGTGAATCAAAAAGGTGAGCGCTCTAAACGAACGTTAAATGATTTAAGTTTGATGATTAAAACCTTGCTTAATACTTATTTGAATGATGATTCCAATCACAATTGATTAAGCTAAAGGTGCAATATGTCAGCCGTTAAATTGTTACGTGTAAGTCCATCTGTAGAATCTCAAGAGCAAACGCCAGTGAATCCTGATCGTATTATTTCAGGTGCGCCACTTGAGCGTTTAAATAACGTTTTTACGAACACAAAAGAGAATTTCTTTTGTGGTGTGTGGGAATCCACT
>JBFEWA010000242.1:0-5133 GCA_041546605.1 Bermanella sp. | reverse complement strand
GGTATTTAAAGGTTTCATGGTTTTAAGTGTAGCTAAAACCATGAATTATGGAGGCTATAGCGCTAACAGGCGTTGGCTAGGGCTTCAATGGCCACCCAGTCTTTTGCATGAACTAAGTCTTTGGCGCACAACCAAGAGCCACCCACGGCCATCACATTGTTAAGGGCTAAGTACTCTTGAGCATTGTCTTGAGAAATCCCCCCTGTTGGGCAAAACCTTACTTGCGGAAAAGGGCCTGCAAAGGCTTTTAACATGGCAGTACCGCCTGCCTGCTGAGCGGGGAAAAATTTAAACTGAGTCAAACCGGCTTCTAAACCCAACATAATGTCAGAGGGTGTCATAACCCCAGGCATAAAAGGCAGCTTTAATGTTTGAGCTTGTGTGATCAATGGGTCACTAATGCCAGGACTTAACGCAAATTGCGCTCCGGCATCATAGGCTTGTTGAATGTGGTGTGCTTGGGTCACCGTACCTACCCCCACAATGGCATCGGGAACCTGTGCTGAAATCCTCTCAATAGCCGCTAACGCAGCAGGTGTGCGCATGGTGACTTCTAATAATTTCACGCCACCGGCCACTAATGCTTTGGCGAGGGGCACCGCGTGATCCAAGTCATCAATGACGATCACAGGAATCACGGGCTTACTGTTGTTTATCCAATCACTAAAATCCATTATTCATCCCAATCGATACTGATGGCACCGGTATCCGCCGATGTCACATGTTTACGAAATACCGAAAATAACTCACGGCCCACGCCACGCTGCACATGCCCTGTAAATTGTGGCGTGCGTTCATACCAGTTTACATTCACCACATTCATGGTGCCGGTATTGGCGTCAATACTCACAATATCACCGTCTTCAATGCGATCAATCATGCCACCGGCTGCCGCTTCTGGCACACAGTGAATGGCACTTAATACCTTGCCTGATGCACCGGATAAGCGTCCATCGGTTAACAAAGCCACATGAAAACCGTGATCTTGCAAACTGCCTAACACCGGCATGAGTTTATGCAACTCCGGCATACCATTGGCTTTTGGCCCCTGACCTTTTAGCACCACCACCACGTCGTGATTTAATTCTTGATTTTGAAACGCCGCAATCACATCCAATTGATCCGTAAACACTTTTGCAGGCGCACGAATAGCGCGAAATTCTGGCTGCACCGCCGACACTTTTACAATGGCTCGGCCCACATTGCCTTGCATTAATGAGAGGCCACCTTTTTCATCAAAAGGCTTTTTACACGTGGCATGAATATCCGCCTGCTGAGATTTATTCACCCGCTTGGCGTGATGATTCTCCCAGTGTCGACTATTGTGCAACACGTCTTGCGCAAAGGTTTTTTGCGTGACGGTTAACACATCTCCGTGCATGAGACCGGCGTGTAATAATTCTGCGAATACATGAGCAGTACCACCGGTTTGATGAAAGGCATTAATGTCCGCTTTGCCATTTGGATACACTTTGCAAATCATGGGCACCACTTGCGAAAGATCATGCATGTCTTGCCAAGTTAATTGATAACCCGCCGCTTTTGCCACGGCAATCCAATGAATGGTTAAATTACTGGAGCCCCCCGTTGCCAGTAGCGCCACAATGGCATTCACTAGGGTTTTAGCATTCACCAAATGCCCCAGTTGAATGGCCTTATTTTGTTTGAGCATACTCAGTTGGGCATTATTGGCTATTTGATCGCAAGCTAGCTGATTAAACTGCTCGCGCACTTGAGAATCCGGTTGTTCGAACGCACTACCCGGTAACATCAACCCCATGGCTTCTAGCAACATTTGATTGGAATTGGCGGTACCATAAAACGTGCACGTGCCTGGGCTGTGATAAGCGGATACTTCGCTTTCTAATAACGCTTTATCATCCACTTTGCCTTCGACGTATTCTTGTCTCACTTTGGCTTTTTCAGAATTACTGATGCCAGTTGCCATAGGGCCAGCCGGAATAAAAATCGCTGGCAGATGACCAAAGCGCAGCGCACCCATTAATAAACCCGGGACAATTTTGTCGCAGATACCTAGCAACACCATGCCATCGAAACTTTGATGAGAAAGCGCCAACGCCGTAGCCAAGCCGATACTATCGCGACTGAATAACGACAACTCCATTCCCGCATACCCTTGAGTAACACCATCGCACATGGCAGGCACACCACCGGCCACTTGTGCCGAAATGCCATGGCGATACAAATGCTTTTTTATCATTTCCGGGTATCGATAATACGGCTGATGGGCGCTGAGCATATCGTTATAGGCCGTGACAATGCCCACATTCAAACCGGCTGTAGTGTCTTTTAAAATGAGTTTGCCCACATCATCTTGTGAGGCCATTACATGGGCTAAATTAGTACACCCCAATTGGCCTCGAGTCGGTTTTTCTTGCGCCATGCTATCCATTAAATCCAAATAGCGTTGGCGGGATTCTTGACTGCGAGATTCAATATTGTGTGTCACTTGGGCCACGATTTTGTGGATCATGCTGCACTCCAATAAATGCTGACTGGGCAAAGACGTTGTGTGAGCAATGAGTAAATCGGCAAATGCTCAGTGGTGGATGCATTCAATTGCTCATGAATTAAAGCGCGCTTGGTTTGCCCAGTAATAAAAAGATAAATCTGTTTGGCGCTTAACAAATACGACAAGGTTAAACTTAATCGTGCCGGTTTGTCTTTTGGCCGCGCCGCTAAACACGGCTCACTTTGTGTTACGTCTAATAACTGCTGTGTGTTATCCATACCAGGAAAGATAGAAGCAAAATGGCCATCCTCCCCCATGCCTAAAATCACAAAATCCAAACTCGGTGCATTTTGTTTAATTAAATGGGCGGTGCGAATTTGCCCCACCTCTGGTGTGGATTCTGAATTTTTTAAACTCAAAAACTGCGCAATCTGTGCTTGATCATGAAACAAACAGTGTTTCAGCATGGCTTCATTGCTGTCAGGGTGACTGCGATCCACCCAACGCTCATCGGTTAAAGTAATTAAAATATGTTCCCAATCCCATGGCTGTTGACTAAATTTTTCATACAAGGGTTTAGGCGTATTCCCCCCAGCCAACGCCAGTGTTTGTAATTTACTTGCTTGTCTATTTATTTGCCCATTGGCTTGTAATTGACGCGCCAAATCCACCAGCAAGGCATTTTCACAATCATCTAAGCAATCAAATTCATACCATTGCACGTTAACTGTTCTCCTGCCATAGACGACCATCTTTTGCTAACAACAAGGTGGATGCTGCTGGCCCCCAACTACCTGAGCTATAAGGTTCTGGCCGTTGATCCGCTTGTTGCCAAAATTGCAAAATCGGATCCGCCCATTGCCATGCGCTCATGAGTTCATCTTCACGCAAAAACAAGGTGGCATTGGCGTTAATGGCATCGGCCAATAATCGCTCATAAGCATCCGGCACCCGTTTCTTTTGACCAGAATTATTCAAACTCAAGGTCATGGGGCGAACCTGCATGTGATTGCCAACGCGTTTTTCACACATTTGCAATCGCACCCCTTCGTCCGGTTGTAAGCGAAACACCAATTTATTGGCCATGGTTTTTTTGTTTTGCATTTCAAATAAACTGTGCGGCACTTCTTTAAACTGCACGACGATCTCACAAGCACGCTCTGCTAAACGTTTACCTGTGCGTAAATAAAACGGCACACCTGCCCAACGCCAGTTATCGATTTCGGCTTTTACCGCCACAAAGGTATCGGTGTATGAATCATGACTCACACCAGGTTCATCACGATAGCGTGGCACCATGGCACTGCCATCATCGGATTGAATCAAACCCGCTTCGTATTGACCGCGCACCACCTTGTCTAATAAATCTTCCCCTGTGATGGGTTTTAAGGCTTTTATGACTTTTACTTTTTCGTCACGTACCGCTTCTGGCTCCATAGAGGCAGGGGGCTCCATAGCCGTCATACATAACAACTGTAATAAATGGTTTTGCAACATATCCCGCAACGCACCCGTGCCTTCATAAAATCCGGCTCGCTGCTCCACCCCAACGGTTTCAGAGATGGTGATTTGCACATGGTCTATGTAGCGTTGATTCCACTGGTGCTCGAAAATCGAATTGGCAAAACGCAGCGCTAATAAGTTTTGTACGGTTTCTTTTCCAAGGTAATGATCAATTCGATAAATTTGCGATTCATGAAAAAATTCAGCCACGCGACGATTAATGGCCTGCCCACTTTGGAAGTCACTGCCAATGGGTTTTTCTAACACAATGATGCTCAGATCATTGATTAAATTTTGCGCAAACAATTGCTCGGCTATTTCTGGATATAAACGGGAATGCACCGCACAGTAGTACACGCAGCGGCGTGTGCCGCCATTGAGTTTTTTGGCTAACTTGCTGTAACCGGCGGATTTATCTAAGTCCATGCCTATGTGTCGAATGCGGCGACAAAATCCTTGCCAGACTTTTGGGTCAATTTCGGTACCGTGTTGGTGCGCCGCTTGATGAATGTGCTCTAAATAAGCATCTAAGTTGGTATTGTTACGCGTGACCGCCCAAATTTTGCCGTCTTCGTGCAAGCGGCCATCAAGATGCAAGTAGTAGAGTGCTGGGATCAGCTTTCTTAAGGCCAAGTCCCCAGATGCGCCAAACAAAACCAGATCAAATGGCTCTGTTATATCCGGCATTCGCATAGACTCTCTCCTTGAACTGGTAAAAATAAGTGCACATCCACCCAAGATGGTGCAACTTACCTGTTACTATAGGTTATTTCAGTCTGACCGTAACTATTCTAAGTAACTTCTCTAAATTACTACTGCACTATTTATGCCTGCAATTCTAGATCAGTACCAAATATCTAGAAGCTGCAGCGATCATGTATTCGGCTGTTTTTATCCTTCTTTGCCTATTGGTTAGAAAAACCTTGGTTTACCATTACTATGTGTACCTAGGGTATCGTCACCGACCAATGGCATCACAGGTTTCGCACAGGCACGTATTTAAGTGACATCGCATATGACATCCAAACAGTGAAAGGTTGGTGGTTTGGTATTTATGCCGCTGGTATGTATTTATCCATTACGGCCCGGCCAGTACCATCATGTACCTAGCGTATGTACGTAAAGCCCCTGCTCTGTATGAAAAACAAGCTTGCTGT
>JBFEWA010000476.1:0-1869 GCA_041546605.1 Bermanella sp. | reverse complement strand
TATGTTGGTGTTCTTCGAGTTTCGGCTAGTCCAAGCTAATTTAGTGGAGAGTACAAACCATGCCCCCAACGTCAATATGCCAATCATTCCAAGGGTCCCTAAGTGATTAAAGTACATGCTGTGGGCTTGATAGCTCCCTTGCTTTAGCTCTTGGGTTGCATCGCAATAATTGGGATCTCCGTACTTCTGGTGCGCTTCGCCAAAAGAGCGTGGGCCAGTACCTGTGATTGGGTGAAGTTTAAATATACACCAGCTTTCACGCCACTGTTCTAAGCGTTGCCCTATGCTTGTGAGTTTGCTCTTTCGGTCACCAATGGCAAAAAAGTTATAACTGTTCTCGTATGCACTCATCATTCTATATTTGACGGCATTAGGCGGAGAAAAATACAGGCCGCAAACAATTGTGATCACCATGATACTTGAAATGGTGATGGATTTTTTAAGCGGGTAGTGAATCAAGTAGATAAATATAATGCTAATCGGTACGAGTATTAAAGCCGCTCGAGTGCCACTGGCAATGGCAGCCATGAAAGCAAGAAAAGCAATCATTAAAACTCCAACCCTTAGTCCAAGTTTTACTTTGTTATTGGGTATTTGCTTGATATAGGGGCTGACAAAGACTACGAGTAGCAGTGCCGCAATGGTGGTGTTGAACATGCCATAGGGCACGGCATTTTCGTCGCCGTCTGCTCTAACATTCAAATTGCTATACCAGCTTGTTTCTAGCCCCGCACAAACAAAAGTAGAGATGGCGTAAGCGCTAAAGGAGGCAATAACCCAAGCGGGCCCGATTCTTACTTCGCGCATGGCGATAATGATCGGAATGATAAATAGCCAGCGGGTATCTGGGTCCAGGCGACTAGGGCTTAAATTGTCTAATGGTGAAAAGGTGTAGCTAATAATAGACGCGACAGGGATAGACACGCAGACCCATAAGAGTATTTTGAGTGCTTTGGGGATATCAAAAGGCTCTTTCTTGGCTTTTTTTACGATAATTAATAGTAAGCTTATGATGACTAATGCGAACAAAAAGTCTTCTGCTATGTATCTAGCAAATGGTTGTGTTGCGAAATAGGCTAAGCAAAGGCTGCCAAATAGGCTTTGTAATAAAAGGGCGTGATTGTTCTTTATGCTATTCAGTTTGGTCATAAAATTTGGCTGGCGTAATGGGTATATTTGTTTGGATTATAGTTGCTTGATGATGCTTTATAAATTTTGGATGTCGCGCTTCTGCTAAGTTGGAAAGTGGTATTACTACAAGTTTCACAGGCAGTTTATTGGCTGCTTAGCGAAACCACTTCAGTCGCTTATTAGCAAAAACATTCGCAGTGTAATCAATATGGTATTTTTTCACGGCTTCTTCATCGTTTTTAATGATATCTTTGATGTATTGCGAGCCAGAAGAGGTGCTTAAAACGTGTATGGCCAGTGCATTACGATAAGTGGCACCTTTAAACCCATTTTTGTATAGCTCGTAAGCAATCCAATCATCACCGAACCATACCTTTAAATCATCGGGTATGTGGTAATTGCACTTTTGGTAGTGGTCAAGATTGATCGTCATTAGCCAGCCTTGGCGCCGTGCGGTTTCAACTGGGTTGAGATCGAGTTTACTGAGTAGCTTATCAAACATGCCATACAGCCAAACTCGCCATTGAGTCAGGGTTTTAATATCCAGTGTCTTGCAGGATGTAATGCTTAGATTATTACTCTCCATGTCTTTAATCACATGTTCAAAGTAATGCTCACGTAGTGGTAGGCAATCATTGTTGAGAAGTGTGAGATATTTTGTATCAACATGCTCAACGATTTTATTCCACGCAGGGTTGACGTATATATTTTGCTCTTCTCGAATGTACTCCACTTGTG
>JBFEWA010000077.1:0-10561 GCA_041546605.1 Bermanella sp. | reverse complement strand
TCAAGCACAGGCTGTTGTTGCTTTTGGCGTTGCTCATTGTGGTTTTTGATTAACCCCAAGACCAGCAGGCCAGTACACACCCCATGGAAACACTGTTTGTTATCGCTTAGCTCGTCGTTGAAAAGGACCATGATGCCGTCCCCTTCGTACTGACAAACCGTCCCGTTGTATAACTTGGCCCCTTGGCGAATCAGGTTATGAAAAGTGTTAAGGGTGTTGGCGAGATCGTCTTTTTCAAAATCCTGTTGCGCCTGTTCGAGATTGGCCAGTTTAAAGAGCAGTACCGATCCCTGGGTGTACTCTTGTTCAATGCTTAAGCTGCGGGTTTGCCAGCTGTTCATTAACTGTGGCTGCATAAATTGCGCAAGGGCCTGATGTAGGGCCTTTTGCTGATTGGTTAATTGGTGGTGCTTACTTAAGGCTTCACTAAAGGTTTTGAATTCACCTAAATGTAACGGAGTGATTTGCTTGATGGTGCCCAAATGTTCTAGCTCATAGCGGCTGGTTTCCAGTTTTAGGCCAATGCGATGGCCGATGAACCAAGCGGCTAAACTGGCCAGTACGGTGAAGAGCAAACTCAGAATCAGCCATAGGCCGTATAGCTGCCAGATTCGGTTGGATAAGGGTTGATCATTCAAACGGATTTCCAGCAGACCAATGACTTCATTTTGGTACTGAATACTCATGGGCAGCCCTTGGCTGTCATCCGCATCCCCTTGCTCGGCCACCACCTTGTTGTTGAGATCGTACACCGCGGCGTAGCGGATATCTGGGTACTCGGTTAAGGCGGATAGAATCACATTGAGGCTGAGTAAATCTTGGCTGAAGATGGCTTCTGCCGCCTGTAAGCTCACTTGGCGCGTCAGGTTGTGGCGTAATTCGGCTTGCTGTTGTTGCAAGTGTTCAGCGGCGGAGCGGGTTATGGGTAAGCCCACAATGAGGCTGGCAACAAGGGAGATGCAAATGGCAATGAATAAGGCGCGTAAGCTTAAAGGCCAGTTTTTTTCTAGTAGTGTCATGGCAGGTAAAGCAATCTATGTAAATTAAGGCCTAATAGTATCGGTAATTGTGCTAAGCGCCTACCGGCTAAATGGAATTAACCCCCATGTGGCTGGTTCTGTGACTAAAATGAAGGGAGCGGGGCTGATCTGTATCAGTGCCATGGCCACATAAATTTGGTTTTTGATCTCACGCCCCATGGCTAAATGGTTTATCATAGCGGCCTTTTAAAGCCGTCAAATCGTCTATCCAACAGAAGGTAGTTATTATGAGCGATACTAAAAAACTTCTAGAAGAAAAAACAGCCCAACTAGAGAAAGGCCTATTCAGCATGAGTAAAGACCGTGCTCGCGCCCTATCTAACCATGAAACTGTGGATCTAATTGAAGAACTACGTGCAGCGGTTGCTGAGCTGAAAGCCCACGCTAACTCACTGTAATTCCTCTTATACTCAGGTGCCCAAGTGAAAGAAGTTGTACTGATTAAGGTCAGCGGCGAAGACAAGCCAGGCGTGACCGCCAGCATTACCGGTATATTGGCTCAATATGGTGTGAACATATTGGATATAGGCCAAGCGGAAATCCATGACAACCTTTCATTGGGGATCTTGGCAGAAATGCCCAGCACCGAAGGTGCTGCCTCCGTATTAAAAGACGTATTGTTCCGCAGCCACGAGCTGGGTATGTCAGTGCGTTTTACACCGGTATCCACTGAAAAATACGACAGCTGGGTAGCGGCACAAGGTAAGCCTCGTCACATCATTACCTTATTAGCGCGCAAACTCACCGCAGAGCACATTGCTCGCGTCACTGAGATCGTCGCCAGCCATGAATTAAACATCGACAACATCTCCCGTTTGTCCGGTCGTATTCCATTAGAAGACGAACAAGACACACCGAATAAAGCCTGCGTGGAATTCTCCGTGCGTGGGCATCTAGACCAAGCGGCCATGCGCGCTGAATTCTTACAAGTATCCAGTGATCTGGGTGTGGATATCGCCATGCAAGCGGATAGCCCGTTCCGCCGTAATCGTCGTCTTGTAGCGTTTGATATGGACAGCACCCTTATCGAAGCCGAAGTCATCGACGAGTTGGCCATCGAAGCCGGTGTGGGTGATGAAGTGATCGCCATTACCGAAAGCGCCATGCGTGGTGAAATCGATTTCAACGAAAGCTTCAAACGTCGTGTGGCCTTGTTAAAAGGCTTGGACGAATCCGTACTGGAAACCATTGCTAATCGTTTGCCGATTACCGAAGGTGCCGAGCGTTTGGTGAGCACCCTGAAAAAACTGGGTTATAAAACCGCCATTCTGTCAGGTGGCTTCCAGTACTTTGGGCGCTTCTTACAAAACAAACTGGGTATCGACTATGTTCACGCCAATGAATTGGAAATCGTGGATGGTAAAGTCACCGGTAACGTCACCGGCACTATAGTCAACGGTGAGCGTAAGGCGTTCTTGTTAGAAGAAATTGCCAAGAGCGAAGGCATTTCGCTGGAGCAAACCATTGCGGTAGGTGATGGCGCCAATGACTTGCCCATGCTGAGCAAAGCCGGTTTGGGTATTGCCTTCCGTGCGAAGCCGTTAGTGCGCCAGAATGCAGAGCAAGCCATTTCGACCTTAGGGTTGGATGGGGTGTTGTATTTGTTAGGTATTCGCGACCGCGACGACATTTAAGTTAAATCCGCTTTCTGAATCTTGTGAATACGGCGTTAAAAATTTCTGCGTAATCCTCATGTGCTAGAGCACACTGCGGTTACTTAGAAATTTTTGCCTTGTCTTCACATCGATCAGTACAGCTCTTGTTCTCTTTACAATCGTTGCTTGAGATGAATACAAGTGTCTTCACTCGATCGATAGGTCCTATCGCTCGCAGGTGCGAGCTCGTACCCCATCAAAGAGCAGAATGAGTAAGCCTGTTTCAGGGGGATGGATTCCGCCTCACTCGTTCCTCGTGCCCGGAATGACAAATAATAAGCCTGACATTTGAGGCGAATTCAGCAGAACACAGCCCGTTCACCCTGAGCAGCGAGAAACGAGCGTGTCGAAGGGTGGCGCCTGAATTACTCGTCGTTAAACTCGTAATCCATTTGCGTACTTGGGCCGCTTAGATAGAAGCCCTGAATAAAGCTCACACCACTTGTCCATAATTGCGCAACGATGTTGGCGTTTTCCACAAACGGTACGATGGAGGCTTTTTCGTGTTCGCCGATGCCAGCTAGCAATTCTTTCAAACTGTCCATGCCTTTCTCGGTATTCAATTCTTGAGTAAACGAGCCATCCACTTTTACAAAATCGCTGTGGATATGTTCGAACAACTTGTAAGGGTCGATGGCGGAACCAAAGCGACTGATGGCTACTTTACACCCTAGCTTATTCAAGGCCTGGGTCATGGCTTGCGCTTGCTTCATGTGGTTAATGGCATCGGCTTCGGTGAACTGAAAAATCATGGCATGACTTGGCAGTTTGGAAGCTTGCAGTAATTTCTGTAGCCACGGCAGTAAGCTTTCATCGGTCAGACTGTCGTTGGTTAGGTTAATAAACAAGCGAGTGTCGTGACCTTGTGCGCGCTGCTGCGCGAGACGCTTACTGGTGTTGAGGATAACCCAGCGATCCAGTTTGCGTTTAAGGTCAGAATTAATATCTGCCAAGAAGTCTTGTGGGGAAATATCCGTTTCGTCTTTATCAACCAAACGCAATAAGGTTTCGTAATGCTCGCCCGCTTCATCGCGCAGATTAATCACCGGCTGGAATAACAACTTAAGGGTGTTGTTCTTGATGGCGTCTTGGATCTTCGCTTCTAGGCGTTCGCTGTCTGTGTTGGCCAATTGCGCAGGGTTATACAGATAAACACCATTGCCTTTTTCGTGGCCGTCTAACTTGCGCACGTAGTAACTGGCTTCGTGGGCGTGCTGTAATACTTCTTTTGGTGAGCGCGAACTTTCGTTGATCAAGGATACGCCGATACTGGAGGTCACTTGGATGGTGCGTTGATCCACTGCTACCAAATGCTCTTCAATGGCTTTGCGAATGTGCTCGGCAAATCCTTGGGCTTGTTCGGCTTTGCTGTCGTGTAACAAAATACCAAAGACGTCTTCACCAATACGCGCCACTAAATCTTCTTCGCGACATTTGCTGCGAATCAAATGGCCAATATCGCATACAACAAGGTCGGCACCGTCAATGCCCACATCCACTTTGCATTGTCCAAAGCGGTCAATGTTGACGTAGGCGATGGCTCCGTGGGAACCACTGATAACCGCTTGGTCAACGGCGTCGGCCAGTTGCTCATTAAAGTAATGCTTGTTGTATAGGCCAGTGAGCAAATCTTGTGAGCTGATTTGCTTAAGCTTGCTTTCTAATTCGGCATTGCCTGTATTGGCGCGAATCATGACTTGTATGCAAGGCTCGTCTTCATAGGTGGCGCGAGCAAAAATCATGCGGCTATCCACTTCTTTGCCGGCAATGTCGAGCATTTTGCATTGGAATTCAGCGCTGCGGGATTTACCGGCATTGAAGTCTTTGAGGAAAATTTTAAAGCGGCCTTGATCCTTGCTGTACACCATGTCCATTAATGGAATGGTCAGTAGGTCATCGGCATCCTCATAGCCAAAGATGTTGGCATAGCTGTCATTGGCAAACAGGTGCATGCCATCTTGGATGTAAGCAATGGCATCTTGTGCGCTTTCTAATAATACTTGGCAGCGTTTTTCTGCTTCACGCAGTAGGGCTTCTGCCTCGCGTAGTTCACGGCGCAATTTCAGGTTTTTAATTTCTCGCAGCACAACTTGTAGAATGTGGTTGTACTCACCGGACGGCACAAGATCGACGGCACCGGCCTTTAAAGATTTTTCAGCGGCGATGCTGTCTACTTCGTCATGGAAATAAATGGTGGGGATATCCTTACCTTGGCGCTGTATTTCATTTAATACGTCTTTGCCGGCCAGGTTGCTCATTTCCATGTAGCACAGACATACATCCCACACTTGATCGTTGAGCTTGGCTTTTAGGGTGTCTAAATCTTGAACCAGATGGGCCCGGGTAGGGTGTCCTGCGTTACGTAACAGGCTGGTGACGGTTTCTGCTTCATGCTGCGATTCTGAACAAATCAGTAATCGAATCGCTTCTTTCGCCTGCATAATGGTAAGCCTGCTGCCTGTTCTTATAATTAGTATTGCGGCGATTATAGCGGGTTGAGCCTTCAGCTTTAAGTACTAGCAGTGGCTTTTATTGTGAAAAAGTACCGTTTGTCAGGTATTTAAGGCCGTAAGTCCTGTGATGCTTGGGTTTAGGTTTTGCTATTGGGTGTTTATTGATCAAAGTTTATCCCAAATGGAGGCAAATTCATCGTCGCCATTTGAGGGTTGATCCTGTTTGGTATCTGTCAGCACCTGGGTAAGAGATTGGAATTGGTACTGCACAAAACTGCGGGACGAGGTGATGCGTTTGACCAATTGAATGCGTTGCTGCATTTTTTCGTCCACCAACTCGGCTTTGCTGCCTACCTTGAATGGCAAGATTGGCAAAATAAGGGTCTCTTCTTGTCCTGCTGCCGGTAGAGCGGGTAAGCGGATGCCACGCAGGTATTCACCGTTTTCTCCGGTTTTATTCAAAATTCTTACGGCCACGGCTTCTGCTCTGGGTGCCAGTAACTCAATACCAAACTGAGTGGGCATGTTTTGACGGGTGCGAATCCAGCGCACACAGCCTAATGACCAACTGTTCATTTTGGGTTCTCGCACTACGGCTAACTCCCCCGTTTGGACGGCGGAAGGTGGCGTGCTTAACGCAATACCATAGCCACCTGGGCTAGTGTTTTCGATGGTACCCAAACATTCTTTGCCTTTGGGGCCTGTATCTTCTTCCTCTTGTGCGTGTTTGCTGACAAAGGCAATGCTATCAAAGGCAATGTTTTCCGCGTCTGCAGAAAAACCATTGCCGGCATCAAAGCTGTGATCCCAAACATCGGTACTGGCCTTGGGCTTTTTCTCTTCTTTTAGGTTTACATGCCAATTTTTTAGTAAGTAAGGAAAGCTCTTTTCTTTTGCGCAAAAATAATGAGATGACACCAGGCCAATACCAATGTGAATGTCTCCGCTGTTTTGGGTGCGGCGAAAACTGCGCTCTTTCATGCCGCCCCAAGCGTGTAATAAGTGATTCAACATGGCATCGGATAGATTACCTGGAATGGTGACGCCGATACTTTCTTTGTTAATGTGTTTTTGCAGCGTCTGCACTAACGCTCCGGGATGGAAGGTACGCACTGAGCCTTGTGGAATGCTTTTAACCAAAGAGCGATAAATGGGAGCCGCATCATTATTCTGCACAAAAATAAATTGGGCTTGGGTGTCTTGTACGGTGGAAAGTTTGACCAAGTTGCCCCACAGCTCGCAGGCAGCGTAAAGATTGGCCTGTTCATTCTGGCGTAATTGGTTGGGTTTACTGCAGCCCAGCAATAAGGTGCGAATATAGGTTTCAAAAATGCTGGAGCTGGATTTGTACTTATTCTGGTTGTCGCGCACGTCGTATTGCTGAATCTGACGCGTCTCTGCCAAGCTATAAAGCTGGTGGATTTCCAACCACGAATGTTTAGGTGGTTGGCTATAAAGTTGATACGCGCGCAAAATGGTTTGGCTTAAATCGGTAATGGCGCGATGAACGGCAAAGGTAAGCAACTTGGGGGAGTCGTGCTTTTTGCTGGGTACGGATAACACATCTAACACGATGCGTTTATAACCTGCGGCCAGTTGATTTTGTAAGGTTTGAGCCAGCATCACGACTTTGATGTCGTTGTCATTGAGTACCACAGATTGGTTGATGAAACGCTTGCTGAGTAATTCACAAATGCTGTAGATCTGGCTGCGCATGATTTCTAACATCTTATAACGCAGGGCAGGATTAAGCTGAGTTTGGTTGAGTTCTTTACTGGCTTGGTACAGTAGTTTTGCAGCCGCGCCCATATTGGCCATGGGAAGCTTTTTGCTCCAAGCTTCAAAGCCACTAATGGTGCCGTCGCAAAAACTTAAACGGCTTTGCTGAATTTCAGGGACAGAAATTCGAATACTGCTATTAAGCCCTTCCATGTTCTTTCTCTCGTCTAATTCAGCCAGCAAGATAAATTCCTCTTTGAATTTTTATGGGCTGAGCATTGTGAAATGCTGCGAATCCATTCATCCATGAACGGTTATAGGTTAAATAGTAATAACTAACGTCAGTGTTCGCCAACTTTTATGCTAAATCAGAGGTTAAATCCCCGTAAATTGGCGAGTTTGGGTGAGTTCATGACGGAAAATAACCAGTGAATTTTGATTCATGCTTAGTCATTTTAGGTAAGAGACATGGGTATTGTCAGGTGAACTGAACGGGCTTTTGCAGTTAGATTCAGTTTTGAGTGAGGGGAATCAGGGTTTTTGACGGTCGCCCATCCACTTCGCGCACCAGTTTAGGCACTAAAAATCCCGGCAATTGAGATTGGATTTGGCCCATTAAAGCGGTGGCGCGGGCTTCACTTATGTCAAAGTGATGGGCGCCGATCACTGGGTCCAACAGGTGCAAATAATATGGCATGGCGCCGTATGCAAATAAGCGCTCGCTTAAATCAATTAGGCTTTGGGGGTTGTCATTAATGTCTTTCAGCAGCACGCTTTGATTTAACACGTGAATACCCGCAGCGCGCATGCGCACAAAGGTATCGCCCACCTCATCATCAATTTCATTAGCATGATTGGCGTGTACCACCATGATGATGTTCAAACGACTTTGCGCTAAACGCTCAATTAAAACGGATGTCATACGAGCCGGAATGACAATGGGTAAACGTGAGTGAATGCGCAAGCGCGTCACATGGGGAATGGCTTCAATGGCAGCAATGAGTTCAAACAAGCGCGCATCGCTACTGGAAAGTGGATCGCCGCCGCTTAAGATGACTTCGTTGATTTCTTCTCGGCTGCGTACGTAGTCTAGCGCCTCTTGCCACTGCTGGCGGCTCAAGCGGTTGTCATCGTAGGGAAAGTGACGACGGAAACAGTAGCGACAATGCACGGCACAACTGCCATTTACGATTAACAGCACGCGCCCTTGGTATTTGTGCACAATGCCAGGGGCTGGGTTACTGTTGGCCTCTCCCAGTGGGTCTAGCACAAAGCCTTGTGGCGGTGGGCTGGCTTCTTGGATGTCTGGCCACACCTGACGCAGTAGCGGGTCATGAATATTGCCCTTTTCCATGCGATTCACAAACGAGACGGGCACGCGCATGGGGAAATCCGCCAAGGCCTGTTGGCTATAGGGCAGTGAATCCTGTGGAATGGCCAAGGCTTCCAGTAGTTCTTGCGCACTGTTTAGGGTGTTGGCGAGCTGCTGTTGCCAGGTTTGGCTGGATGGCAGTAGGGTCAGCTTTGTGTCTTGAACAGTGGACATTGAGTGAAAAAACCTAGGCTTAAGGTGCCTTATCATGGGGTAAACGGCAGAATTGCCCCATTATACCCGTTAGACGGCGGGCTTGGGTAACATTCCGTGACGTGTAACTAGTGCCTATATGAGGTGTTATAAGGTATTATACCGCCCTTAATTTTCAGACATCTCTTTGTGATTGGTGATTTTCCATGGCGAGTTTCTCTACTAACGAGTTCAAATCCGGCCTTAAAGTAATGTTAGATGGCGACCCGTGTTCCATCTTAGAAAACGAATACGTGAAGCCAGGTAAGGGCCAAGCCTTTAACCGCGTGAAGCTGCGTAACCTGAAAACCGGTCGTGTTTGGGAGCGTACCTTTAAGTCTGGTGAGAAACTGGACGGTGCCGATGTGATGGATTACGACATGGAATATCTATACACAGACGGTGAGTTTTACCACTTCATGGCCACTGACGGTTCTTTCGAGCAACACGCTGCCACGCCAGAAGCTGTAGGTGACACCAAGAACTGGCTAAAAGAGCAAGAGCGCTACGAAGTGACTCTGTATAATGGCACGCCAATTTCTGTTAACCCACCTAACTTTGTTGAATTAGAAGTGGTTGAAACGGACCCAGGCTTGAAAGGTGATACCGCACAGGGTGGATCTAAACCAGCAACCCTGACTACAGGCGCTGTGGTACGTGTGCCGTTGTTCATCAATATTGGTGAAGTGTTGCGTATTGATACGCGTACTGGTGATTATGTTTCTCGCGCGAAAGGCGAGTAAGTCATTGGTTTGAAGCTAGCTGCGTTGCTCTAGCTGCGTTGCTCTAGCTTTGTTGAAACATCTTTCTGTCTTAGTCATTTAGCCCACTAAATCCCCAAGTCAGAAAGATTTTTCGCCGCGTTAAAGCGGCCTCGCTAATGCTCCCTTGAAAATCATAATGACAATTCTTGTTATTCTGTGATTTGAATTAAAACTTATACCCAGGCCTTCCCCTTATGTCTTGGCAACCATCTGCTTCCATTGAATCCTTACAACAGCGTGCACAATTAAATGCGTACATTCGCGAGTTTTTTGTTTTACGCAATGTCATGGAAGTGGAAACCCCTGTGTTGTCGCGTGCGGCGGTTGACGATGCCAACCTGCAACCGGTAGTGGCACAGGTTTGTGGTGAAAACCGTTTCTTGCATACCTCGCCTGAATATCCAATGAAACGTTTACTGGCTGCGGGCAGCGGGGATATTTACCAAATCTGTAAAGTGTTTCGTGATGGTGAGCACGGGCGTCGTCATAACCCAGAATTCACCATGTTGGAGTACTATCGCTTACACATGGATCTGCGTAGCTTAATGGATGAAGTGGCTCAGTTAGTCGGTGATTTCCTGATGATTCAACGTCGTGTGGATCTCAGTTACGCGCAAGCGCTGCAACAATATGCGCAATTGGACGTGTTCAATTGTGACGATGCAACATTAAGACAACGTTGTGTGGAATTTGTAGGGGAAGAGTTAGAGCTTAGCCGTGATGAGTGTTTGGATATTATCATGAGTCATGTGGTGGAGCCTGCCTTGCCTAAAAATGCACTGGTGATGATCTACCATTATCCGGCCAGCCAAGCGGCACTGGCACAAACCTTCGTGGCTGAAGGGGATGTGGAATTGGCTAAGCGTTTTGAGTTGTACGTTAACGGTTTAGAGTTGGCCAATGGCTATCATGAACTCACCGACCCGCAAGAACAGCAACAACGCTTTTCACAGCAAGCGCAAAAACATAACGATGAACGTCCATTAGATCAGAACTTCTTGGACGCCCTGAAACAGGGTTTACCGGATTGCAGTGGTGTGGCCATCGGCCTAGATCGTATCCTGATGTTGAAACTAAAAACTGATGACATTGCATCGGTAATCAGTTTTGATCATGCCAAGGCTTAGTTTTTAAGCTCTTACCCGTAAATGACCTTGTGAGGTGGGTTGCGTAAAAACAACGCAACTGCCAGCAAAAAGGTCAGACCTTCTGCTATGGGTAATGCCCATAAGAAAGAAATACTGGGCACAAACGTATACAGTACAAACATGAGCAAACACGGTAAGACCAAGCTTCTGCATAGGGCAATGCTGGCGGATTCCCGCGCTTTATGCAGTGCTGTCAAATATGCCGAAATACAAATCGT
>JBFEWA010000075.1:0-10771 GCA_041546605.1 Bermanella sp. | reverse complement strand
GCGGAGCCGTTTCTAGACCGGTCCAGTTACGTACCGCGGTGAGCAGAAACCCCATAATAATGGCAAGGGCAAAACCCATGATTAATTCATGGGGGTGCCAAAATAACATACCCCCAACAGGAGCCATGATGCTTTCAGAGGTTTGCTGAATATCTAATTGCCAGAACTCTGCCCATACCGATAACGCAATCGCTGCAAACAAGATACCACTGGCGAAAAAGGCGCGAAAGCCAATTGAAAAGAAAGGTATAGGCATAAAAAACTCTTTTTATAGGTGATTATTCTTGCATCTTAAAAATAGGGTCAATAGCTTTGGTATTAAGGGTGTTTGTATTGAGTTCTTTTAACAGACCATCGGCGATGGAATAGATCACACCATGAATGGCTAATTCCTGTCCTCGATTCCAAGCATGTTGCACGATCTTTGTTTTAGCGATGTTGTTTACTTGTTCAATGACATTTAATTCACATAAGCGATTAACCCGTTGCTGTTCAAAACGCAGCTTATCTATCTCGGGTTGGTGTTTGATATAAATGTCTTTGATATGGCGTAGCCAGTTATCCACGAGCCCAAATTCTTGGTTGCCTAAGGCGGCACGAATGCCACCGCAGCCATAATGCCCGCAGATAATCACGTGTCTTACTTTGAGTACATCCACTGCAAACTGTAAAACGGATAAGCAGTTGAAGTCCGTATGTAGCACCACATTGGCAATGTTGCGGTGCACAAATAGCTCACCTGGGTCTAAACCGACCACTTGGTTGGCAGGGACTCTCGAGTCACTGCAACCGATCCAGAGGTATTCAGGCGTTTGTTGTGCGCTTAGGCGATGAAAAAATTCAGGGTCGAGTTTCTTTTGTTCATCTGCCCATTGCTTATTTTGGGCCAATAGGTCTTGCATACTCATGATTATTGCACCAGTGGTGAATCGCTCACATCAAAACTAAAGCCTGTGATATCGGCTTCACTAATGAGTAGTTCAATATATTGAGAAATGGATTTACGGCGCACTTTCTCTTGCAGGTACATGTGAATTTTTTCCTGAACAGCTTCATAAGGTAATGGTTCGGCAGGAATAAAATTATGGATATTGGTAATGTGGTAGCCATAACGAGTTTCAATTAAGCCGTCAACTAAGCCTTGCTCACTGCGAAATAACACTTTTTCAAACTCAGGAACGGTTTGTCCTTTTGAGATTTGGCCTAAAGAGCCGCCGTGTTCTTTAGATGGGCATTGACTATAGCGAGCAGCAAAATCAGCAAACAAATGAGGTTGCTGTTTAATTTGCGCAAGTAAATTATTCGCTAATTCTTTGGCTTCTTGTCGTTGTTCTAAGTCTGCTTTATCTGCTGCAATTAAAATATGATCCACTTCTAGGATAGGGCTGGAGGCAAATTTTTCTTTATTGGCTTCAAAGTAGCGCACACATTCCATTTCAGAAAGTGCCGGCGCTGGGATCTCATGGGCTTGTAGTACTTCAATGAGTTGCTCTTCATTTGCCTCGTTAGTGTCGGTGAGTAGTCCCAAGGTTTGGCAGCGCTGCTTCATTAGTTCAAAAATGATAAGGGATTGGGCTGCTTGAATCATGGCGTCGCGTTGATTTTCAGCAGGATAGTATTGCATTTCTGCTAAGATACTCGCCTCATCAATGATCACGCCATTAACGCTGATTTCAGGCTTATGGGCCACTTCGCTCGTGGCTATGGTTTGCTTTGGATTGAACTCAACCGCGATATTCTCTGTTGTCATTATGATGCCCTCAAAATGATAAATTTGTTTTGGAAAATGCTTTTTCCAAAAGAAACTTTTAAATAAAGTTAAGAGAACAGGTTTCCCTGTTCTCTTAGTTAAATGTTACTTAGTACGTACAATTTGATAATTGCGACGGAAGTATTTAACTGGAACGCTCCAAACATGCACTAAACGGCTGAATGGGAATACCAAAAATAAAGACATACCTAGGAAAACATGAAGTTTATAGATCCAGTGTACGCCTGCGATGGCACTTGCTGCATCGGCTCCTTGGAATGTCACAAGGTTTTGTGCCCAGCTCATAAGTAATAGCATTTCCGCACCATCTAGGTGGCCAGCGCTGACGAAGATACTTAACAAGCCTAGAATTAATTGAATGTAAATTAATACTAGGATTAAGTTATCCATGGCAGAACTTGATGCTTTTACGCGTGGGTTAGTGAAGCGACGATAGATCAGAATGGTTAAACCATAAAAACAGATCAAACCAAAGATGCCGCCCATTGCCATGGCGAAAATTTGTTTCATGCCAGCCGTAATGTGCAGTGCATGCCATACTTCACCAGGCGTTAATAGACCCACAAAGTGACCTGCTAACACAGCGATGATGCCAACGTGAAAGGGCATGCTACCTTTGCGTAGCAATTTGCTTTCGAGTAGTTGGCTTGATCCGGTTTTCCAACTGTATTGATCACGGTCGTAACGAATCAAACTGCCCACTACAAACACCGCCAGCGCAATGTAAGGGTAGATACCAAATAATAATTGATTTAAGTATTCCATATTGAACTCCTTAATGCTGGGTGGCAGGTGGAATGCTTTGGCCTGGTTCTAATATTTGAACTGGCATATCGTGCACTCGAGACTGCGCTTCGGTTGGTTTGTTAACACTACTTGGGCAAGCACCCGCATTGGTTTGATCACCACCAAAGGTGACCATTTCTTCTTCCCATACCTTGTCGATGGCTTCGTTGGTGTCATCGCGCTCTTCTTTGGCCACTACTTCCTTGATCTCATTCATGTTGACTTTCGCCTGGCTGAAATTAAGTAGTGCACTGAACAGGCTGGCATAACGCTCTTCACGTTCTTCTAAACGCGTGAGCAGTAACGCTAAGATATGACTAATATCCATGAGCCAAGCTTTGGCATTGTCTATATCCTGGGTGGATACGAACTCAAGAAACAGAGGAATATAGTCAGGTAGTTCTTTAATACCAATTTCTAAACCGGCTGTTTTGTATTGTTCGATTAAGTCCACCATGGCTTGACCACGGTCACGGCTTTCGCCGTGAACGTGTTCAAATAACAAAAGTGATAGGTTACGACCGCGCTCAAACAGCGAGTCGTAATCACTTTGCCAGTCCAATAGCTCCATGGAGAAGCGCTCTTCAATGAAAGCAAACAAGTCTTGTTTGCTTTGCGCGGACAGGCTGGTGTCTTGATCAATAATGGCCAAGATATCCGCTTCATGATCAATCAAGTCTTGGGTTGGATAATCCAGCAATAGCGCAATGGCTTTTAATATTTGCATGTTATTAATCCTCAGCCTTAACTGGCTTAACCACTTTCACGGTTTGTTGTTTCGCACCAAACAAGTTCACTTCGCTATGACCAGTTGAGCAGCCATTACCAAAGCTGAAGCCACAACCGTTACGAGCGTCATGGGCCGCACCAAAGGTTTCTTCGGCGTAGGCTTTGTGGCTAGTTGGTACTACGAAGCGGTCTTCATAGTTTGCCAGTGCCATGTAGCGATACATTTCTTCTACTTGACGCTGGGTGATGCCCGCTTGTTTCAACACTTCTAGATCTTCAATACCGTCAACATTCTCAGCACGTTTGTATGCACGCATGGCGATCATGCGTTCAAGTGCGCGAATAACTGGCTCTTCTTCACCTGCGGTTAGCAAGTTGGCTAGGTATTTGATTGGAATACGTAGCGATTGAAGATTTGGAATTTCGCCGTTCATACCGACATGGCCTGCTTCAACGGCTGATTGAATTGGGCTCAATGGTGGGATGTACCAAACCATTGGTAGGGTGCGATATTCTGGGTGCAGTGGTAGCGCCACTTGCCAGTCCATTGCCATTTTGTATACAGGCGATGCTTGTGCGGCATCTAACCAAGATTGTGGAATACCTTCTTTACGTGCCGCAGCGATGACTTCTGGATCGTTAGGATCTAGGAATAAATCGCATTGAGCTTGGTATAGATCTTTATCGTTAGGGGTTTTCGCCACTTCTTCAATGCGGTCGGCATCGTAAAGCAGTACGCCCAAGTAACGAATACGGCCCACACAGGTTTCAGAACAAATAGTAGGCTGACCTGCTTCAATACGTGGGTAACAGAAAATACATTTCTCTGATTTACCGGTTTTCCAGTTGTAGTAGATTTTTTTGTACGGACAAGCCGATACACACATTCTCCAACCACGACATTTGTCTTGGTCAATCAATACGATGCCGTCTTCTTCACGTTTGTAGATGGCACCGCTTGGGCACGAGGCCACACACGCTGGGTTCAAACAGTGCTCACATAAACGCGGCAAGTACATCATGAAGGTGTTTTCGAATTCACCTAACATGTCGGTTTGCATGTTATCGAAGTTTTTATCCGCTTTACGCTTTTCAAACTCGGTACCAAGAATTTCTTCCCAGTTTGGACCCCAGTTGATTTTTTCCATGCGCTTGCCGCTAATTAATGAGCGTGGGCGCGCAACCGGTTGGTGTTTTGATTCACCTGCTTTGTGCAGGTGTTGGTAATCAAAATCAAACGGCTCGTAGTAGTCATCAATTTCTGGCAAATCTGGATTCGAAAAAATGTTGGCTAATATACGATGCTTGCCACCAATTTTAGGTTGCAGTTTTCCGTTTTTAACTTCCCAGCCGCCTTTCCATTTTTCTTGGTTTTCCCATTCTTTTGGAAAGCCAATACCCGGCTTGGTTTCTACGTTGTTGAACCAGGCGTATTCCACACCTTCACGAGAGGTCCAAACGTTTTTACAAGTAATGGAGCAGGTGTGGCAACCGATACATTTGTCGAGGTTTAGCACCATGCCGATCTGTGCACGTATTTTCATGTTACTTACCTCCTTCCATAGAATCTTCCACATCTACAGAATCGCTATCTAGCCAATCCACTTTATTCATCTTACGTACCACTACAAATTCATCTCGGTTACAGCCCACTGTGCCGTAATAGTTGAAACCGTAAGATTGTTGCGCGTAACCACCAATCATGTGCGTGGGTTTCATAACGGCACGAGTGACCGAGTTATGAATGCCACCACGGGTTTTCGTGGTTTCTGCACCTGGCACGTTCACGATACGTTCTTGTGCGTGGTACATCATGCTCATGCCTTCTGGTAAGCGTTGCGATACCACAGCACGGGCAGCGATGGCACCGTTCACGTTGAACACTTCGATCCAATCGTTATCTTCAATGCCGGCTTTCTTCGCATCAATCTCACTTAGCCAAACAATTGGGCCACCACGGGATAGGGTGAGCATCAATAGGTTGTCAGAGTAGGTTGAGTGGATGCCCCATTTTTGGTGTGGGGTAATCCAGTTCAGCGCAATTTCTTTATTACCATTTGGCTTTTTGTTCATAATTGGCTGAACAGTTTTTAGGTTGATCGGTGGCTTATACGACACATGGTTTTCACCAAAGTCACGCATCCACTCGTGGTCCATGTAGAACTGTTGACGGCCGGTTAGGGTGCGCCAAGGAATGTCCTCGTGAACATTGGTGTAGCCTGCGTTATATGACACGTGCTCATCTTCTAAACCAGACCAAGTTGGCGAAGAAATAATTTTGCGTGGCTGCGCTTGAATGTCGCGGAAACGAATTTTTTCTTCTTGCTTAGGTTTAGCCAAGTGCGTGTGGTCAATACCAGTGAATTCACCTAATGCTTCCCATGCTTTCACCGCAACGCTGCCGTTGGTTTCTGGTGCTAGGGTCAGAATCACTTCTGCTGCATCAATGGCGCTTTCAATGTTTGGACGACCTTTGGCGACGCCATCTAGTTTTTTGTAGTTCAACTCACCTAGTAGCGCGATTTCATCATCTGTGTTCCAGTTGATGCCTTTACCGCCATTACCTTGTTGATCCAATAGTGGTCCAAGTGAAGTAAAGCGCTCATAAGTGTTGGGATAATCACGCTCAACCACTATCATGTTTGGAGCAGTTTTACCTGGGATTAAATCACACTCGCCTTTCCACCATGCTTTCACTTCGCCGTATGGCATGGCCAATTCAGCTGGGGTGTCATGCAGGGTTGGCAATGTTACTAGGTCTTTTTCAACCCCTAGGTGACCCACTGAAGTCTCAGAGAATTTCTTCGCAATGCCTTTGAAGATGTCCCAGTCAGAGCGCGCTTCCCAAGCAGGGTCCGCTGCTTTAGATAGTGGGTGGATGAATGGGTGCATGTCTGATGTATTCATGTCGTCTTTTTCATACCAAGTGGCCGTTGGTAAAACGATGTCGGAATACAAACAGGTAGTGGACATACGGAAGTCCAATGTCACCAGTAGGTCTAACTTGCCTTCAACTGGCGCATCATTCCACTTCACATCTTCTGGTTTGATGCCATCTTCTTCACCTAGGTCTTTACCCATTAGGCCGTGCTTGGTGCCTAATAAGTGACGCAGCATGTATTCATGGCCTTTACCGGATGAACCTAGTAGGTTCGAGCGCCAGATGAACATGTTACGAGGGAAGTTTTGTGGATTGTCTGGATCTTCACAGGCAAATTGCAATTGCTTGGATTTCAACAATTCACAGGCATAGTCTTTTGGATCTTTACCGGCGGCGGCCGCATCTTTACAAAGATCTAATGGATTCATACCCAATTGCGGTGCGGATGGTAACCAGCCCATGCGTTCTGCGCGGGAGTTGTAATCAATGATAGAGCCAGACCATTTATCTTTGTTGGCCATAGGCGAGATCACTTCTTCCATGCGCAGTTTTTCATAACGCCATTGGTTTGAATGGTTATAGAAGAAAGACGTACCGTTCATGTGACGAGGTGGCTTCTGCCAATCAAGGGCAAACGCCAATGGCTGCCAACCGGTTTGTGGACGGAGTTTTTCTTGGCCCACATAGTGCGCCCAACCGCCACCGGATTGACCGATACAACCACACATCATCAGCATGTTGATGACGCCACGGTAGTTCATGTCCATGTGGTACCAGTGGTTCATGGCAGCACCAATGATGATCATAGAGCGACCATGGGTTTTATCTGCGGTGCGCGCGAATTCGCGGGCCACACGGATCACATCCGCTGGTTTCACGCCAGTAACGCGCTCTTGCCAAGCTGGTGTATATGGCACGTCGTCTTCATAAGATTTGGCAACGTTGTCGCCACCAAGGCCATTGTCTACACCATAGTTAGCCACGGTTAAGTCAAATACGGTGGCCACTAGCGCGGTTTCTCCGTTGGCTAGTTGCACGCGTTTAGCTGGAATATTACGTGGCAACACTTCGTCGTGTTCAGTGTGATCATAGTACTTGTGCTCATGCTCGTTAGCAGCCGTGGCAAAGTACGGGAAGTTCACAGATACGATTTCATCGTGACCGGATTTCAGGCTCAATTGCAGAGTGATGTCATCACCTGATTTGCCATCTTGTTGTCGGGTGTTCCACTTACCTTTTTCACCCCAGCGATAACCGATGGAACCATTTGGCGATACCAACTCGCCACTGTTTTGATTCACAGCAATGGTTTTCCATTCTGGGTTGTTGTCTTCACCTAGGCTTGCAACCAAGTCAGCAGCACGTAAGAAGCGACCTTGGGTGTAGTGGTCACCGTCTTTATCCAGAATAACCAGATTCGGGAAGTCTGTTTTTTCACGTACGTATTTGCTGAAGTACTCGCTTTGGTTGTCCACGTGGAATTCTTTTAGGATCACGTGACCAAAGGCCATGGCTAATGCTGCATCGGTACCTTGTTTCGGTGCCAACCAGGTGTCACCAAACTTAGAACACTCAGAGTAATCAGAGGTCACTACGCAGGTTTTGGTACCTTTGTAGCGCGCTTCAGTTAGGAAGTGAGCATCTGGTGTACGGGTTTGCGGCACGTTGGAGCCCCAAACGATGAGGTAGTTTGAGTTATACCAGTCGGCGGATTCAGGCACATCGGTTTGCTCGCCCCAGATTTGTGGAGAAGCCGGAGGTAAGTCGCAATACCAGTCGTAGAAGCTTAAGCAGTTACCACCAATTAAAGACAGGTAACGGGCACCCGCGGCGTAAGACACCATGGACATAGCTGGGATAGGAGAGAAACCAGTGATACGGTCTGGGCCGTAGTTTTTCGCGGTGTAGACGTTAGCCGCCGCGATGATTTCATTCACTTCTTGCCAGTCAGAACGCACAAAGCCACCCATACCACGGGCTTGCTTGTAGGATTGTGTTTTGGCTTTATCTTCAACAATAGACGCCCAAGCATCTACTGGGTCTTGGTGTTGTTGTTTGGCGGCGCGCCATAGTTGCACCAATTTCTTGCGCATTTTTGGGTATTTTAAGCGGTTGGCGCTGTATACGTACCAAGAATAGCTGGCACCACGAGGGCAGCCGCGAGGCTCATGGTTCGGTAGATCCGGGCGGGTGCGCGGATAATCGGTTTGTTGGGTTTCCCAAGTGATTAGGCCGTCTTTAACGTACACCTTCCAGCTACAAGAGCCTGTGCAGTTCACACCATGGGTGGAACGAACGACTTTGTCGTGCTGCCAACGGCGGCGATAGCCGTCTTCCCATTGGCGGTCTTCATTGGTTGTGGTGCCATGGCCATTAGCAAAGTCACCTTGCTTGCGTTTAAAAAACTGAAGCCGATCGAGGAATTGACTCATACTCTCTCCTTTAATTTTTTGCGCTTTTATCAAAGGCAAAAATTTATTGTCTTAATGTACATGGATGACTATAGATGTAATAAAGACCTAGGTTTGTTGATGTATATCAATAACATCTCTTTCCCACTGCGTTAGAGGGAGGGTGGATACTCACAAGTGGGTAGGTGGATTAACTACTAAGGTTCTGTGTTTGATGATTAAAAAGCATCAATAAGCGGGTAGAATGTCAATAAGTTGAAATATTGTGGATGAAGATGTTCTCAAAGATTAAAAACTCAATTGTGTTTCGTATTGGTGCATTGTTAACCGCGATGACGGTGCTTGCCATTCTTAGTATGTTTTCGTCATTCGTGATCTCTGAGATGGCGGACTACGATGCGGCGGCCATTAACGTATCTGGATCATTAAGAAAGCAAAGTTACTTAATGCTAAGTAAGGTGCTGGCATCAGACGATCAAGCCATGATTGAAGAAACCATAGGCAAGAAAGCCTTAGATCAATTTCATGAAATTCTGACAGATCCTGTATTGCTGCATGGCTTTACTACCCAGGATGAGGACAGTCTGAGTGGGTTGTATAAACGGGTTACTCAAGAATGGCATAACCATATGCGCCCTCATTTCGAAAGCTATACACCTAGCGCTGAAAAAAAGCAGTTATTGATTATGGCAGTGAATCAATATGTTGAAGAGATCGATCAGCTGGTTTTAGCTTATCAGCACGAAGCCGAATCCAAGATAGAATGGCTTAGAATCATCCAGGTATTTGCATTATTTATGACTCTGCTGTTGGTGTATGTGGCCATGACCAATATTGCGACTCACGTTGAGCAACCGCTTAAGCAACTTACGAGTATGGCCAACCGTATTGAACAGGGAAAGCTTGGGGAAAAACTCGACATCAACAGTAAAGATGAATTAGGGGTGTTGGCGAGCGCGTTTAACTCTATGAGTGAAACCTTAAGCGAAATGTACAATGACCTTGAAGAAAAGGTCGATAGTAAAACTAAAAAGCTAAAATTAACCAATGACTCGTTAAAATTGCTGTTTGATATATCAAGAAAAATCAATGAGTCGGATAATGATTTTGACTTTCAACCGGTACTCGATGAGGTTGCACGCCTGACGGGTTTGAATAATTTAGACTTGTGTTTGTCCACCCCTGAATCGGTAACACCCTATATTCACATGTTACCAATAGGTGAGTCAGCAAATTATAACGATCGCGGTAATTGCGATGGGGCACACTGTGATAGTTGTAAAGGGGATAGCTGCTTTGTCACCACGGATATAGCTGGATATCAAATTAAGTTTCCTTTAGTGCAAGATGAGCAAAATTATGGCGTGTTAGTGGTACGAGTACCTTTCACCCATACACTGGAAAGTTGGCAGCATCAATTGATGCAGTCTGTGGCGGATCAAGTTGCAGTGGCATTAAGTTTGCGTAATCAAGCCAATCAAGAGCGCCGAGTTCATCTGTTAAATGAAAGAACGATTATTGCCCGTGAATTACATGATTCTTTAGCGCAATCTCTTTCATATTTAAAAATTCAGGTGACTCGTTTACAGAAGTCTTATGATAAAGGTGAGCAGGGCGAAATTTTCCAAGACCTCATTATTGAGATTCGCGAAGGGTTGTCTTCTGCATATCGACAATTGCGCGAATTACTTTCTACCTTTAGATTGAAAATCGATGGTGGCGGTGTCAAGGGGGCTCTTACGGATGCCATCGCCCAATTACGTGAGCGAAGTGGTATGGAAATTAATTTTGAATACGACATCGAATCCATACCATTGACCCCAAATGAAGAGATTCATCTATTACAAGTGGCGAAAGAGTCCTTACAAAATGCAACCCATCACTCGAAAGGCACAAGAGTGGATGTTAGGTTGATACAACAAGATAACACGATCATCTTAGAAGTGTGTGACGATGGTATTGGTATTCCTGATGATCCGGAAAAGTTAAATCATTATGGTTTAGCGATTATTAAAGAACGTAGTCGACATCTTAATGGAGAGTTGAATTTATATCGTCAAGAGCAAGGCGGAACATGTGTGCATATGCAGTTTACGCCTGCGGAATTAGTTGTATAACACGGCTAAGTATTGGCTTATAAACTTGAATTTTTGATGTCCTATTTTACCGAGTCGTTTATTGAAGGGGGAAATC
>JBFEWA010000118.1:0-8368 GCA_041546605.1 Bermanella sp. | reverse complement strand
ATGTTTAGCTGACCTTCGCCTGCCATGTTCAATAGGAAAGTGGTGATGTTTTTGGTCAACAACTGAGACGCGTGAACCGGTACACGACCTGGATGGTCGGTGTAACCAATGATGGTAACGCCATCAATATATTCTTTATGACCAGCAACCGTACCTTCAACGTTACCGCCGCGCTCGGCAGCTAGGTCAACGATCACAGAACCTTTCTTCATGTAATGCAACATGTCTTTGGTGATCAAACGTGGTGACATTTTGCCAGGGATCGCCGCTGTAGTGATCACAAGATCCGCTTGCGCTACTTTGGCTTGCATTTGTTCACGTTGCTTACGATAGAACTCTTCAGATTTTTCAGTGGCGTAACCACCGGTTGCGCCGCCTTCTTCTTGTGGCAAATCAAATTCCACAAACTTCGCACCTAAAGACTCTACTTGCTCACGTACTTCAACACGGGTGTCGTACGCTTCAACCACCGCACCTAAACGACGTGCAGTAGAAATTGCCATTAGACCTGCCACACCAGCACCGATGATGAATACACGTGCAGGGTGAATAGTACCTGCCGCTGTCATCAACATTGGGAAGTACTGAGGTAATTCCATGGCGCCTGCAAGTACAGAACGGTAACCACTGATGGCACCCATGGAGCTCAGTACATCCATGCTTTGTGCACGAGTGGTACGAGGGATGAATTCAAGAGCAAACGAGCGAACTTTACGTTCGGCTAATTGTTGCACCAATGGTAGGTTGAACCATGCGTCCAACATACAGATTAGCGTGCTACCTTCTTTTAATAGAGGTACTTCTTCATCTAGGGGTTGACGTACTTTCAATACGATATCAACTTGGTCATACAAAGATTGCGCGCTAGGAGCAATGCTTGCACCACAGTTACGATATTCATCGTCGCTGAAGTGAGCTTTGTCGCCCGCATTTTCTTGTACAACTACTTCGAAACCAGCCGCGATTAATGCTTCGACTCCTGATGGAATCAGCGCGACTCGGTTTTCCCCAGGATAAATTTCCTTAGGTACACCAATCAACATAGTTAAAACTCCAGTTGGATTATTTTGATTCTTATTTCAGTCCAAGCACGTTCAATGTGCTTTGACGAATACGGCCAAGTAACTCAGCGTTTTCCACTAAGGACTCACCGTAAGAAGGTATCCACTCTTTCAAGCGAGCCTTCCAGTCCCCCTCTAAACGGTCTGCCATGCAACGTTCCACCACTTCAATCATGGCTTGCGCGGCAACCGATGCACCTGGTGATGCGCCTAATAATGCAGCCAGTGAGCCGTCTTTCGCTGCTACCAATTCGGTACCAAACTCTAACTTGCCACGGCCTTTTGCATCTTTCTTAATGATCTGTACGCGTTGACCCGCTTGCGCCAATGTCCATTTTTCAGACGTGGCTTGTGGGAAATAATCGCGCAATGATTTCATGCGATCTTCGTGTGATTGCAACACTTCACCAATTAAGTACTTGGTTAAGTCCATGTTGTTCACACCCACATCCATCATGGGTAACAAGTTATTACCGCGAACAGATTTCAACAGATCCATCTTAGAACCTGATTTCAAAAACTTAGTGGTGAAGCCCGCGTAAGGACCAAACAACAACGCAGGTTTACCATTAATAATGCGCGTGTCTAAATGCGGTACGGACATTGGAGGCGCACCGATCGCAGCCTTACCGTACACTTTGGCGTGGTGATATTTGATGGTCTCTTCGTCCTGACACACCAACCACTGACCCGATACAGGGAAACCGCCATAGCCTTTGCTTTCTGGAATGCCAGATTTTTGTAGCAAAGGTAATGCGCCACCACCGGCACCTAAGAATACAAATTTCGCTTTAAACGATTTATTTTCACCTGACGCACGGTCTTTTAATCGCACACTCCAGCGACCGTCTGCACTTTGTTTAAGGTCAGACACTTCATGGCTTAATAACAATTCGAATTGTTCGCGCTGCTCTAAAGACGACACTAAGTTGCGCGTCAAAGAACCAAAGTCCACATCGCTACCATAAGGAATACGCGTGGCCGCCACTTTTTCATCAGCACCACGACCTTCCATAACCAATGGCATCCATTGACGTAGAGTTTCATGGTCTTCACTGTATTCCATGTCTTGGAATAAATGGTGTGCCGATAATTTTTCCCAACGCTCTTTTAAGAACGCCACGTTCTCTTCACCCCACACAAAACTAATATGTGGTGTGGTGTTAATAAAATTAGTAGGCGCTGGTAAATCACCGCTGCCAATCAATGCACTCCATAACTGCAAAGAGATTTCAAAATTCGCATTGATGGTTAATGCACGATCAATTTCAACTGCACCGGCCGCATTTTGCGGGGTATAGTTCAATTCACAGTAACCAGCATGACCAGTACCGGCGTTGTTCCAACCGTCTGTACTTTCATGAGCCACATGATCTAGACGCTCTACCATGGTTAAACGCAGGGAAGGGTCTAGCTTATTTAATAATGTGCCAAGAGTTGCACTCATGACACCGCCACCGACTAGCAGCACATCAATTTCTTTAGTTGCCATATAGATTTCGCTTGTAGGTAAAAATCTGATTCCAATCGGCGCGGGTCAGCGCCTCATCGATGGTCCGCTTTTGGCTGGTTTTGCCCATCGACACTATTAAAACGGGCGTTTTATACATTTGTTCACAAACGATCACAATATTGACAATACAAAAGAACTGGCTCTTAAATTGCTTATATAACGTAAGCTATTGATTTATAAGGATTTTTATCCTTAGATCAATATTTCTTATAGTCACTATAAGACACAGCAAAAAGAGTGATTTTAAGAAATTCAAACACCCCTTATGATTTTTCTACGGCCACAGCCAGGCTCAAACGCCCCAAAGTCCTCCGACTATCGTTGTGAGCGACTGGATGCATAATGAGTATTTACCTCCCCACCACTGTCTATAAAACATACAGCCTGGAAATTTATGCCCTCAGCAAGCCAATCAGGCTCTGCTAGAAGTAGAATTAACGTACAATGCTGGCTTTATTCACGGCTGGCTCATCCCATGAAAATCTCCAAAACCATTAAAAAGCTAAACGATCGGTTAGTAGGTTGTATCGACACCTTATCCAATGAGCTGAAAACAGAACTGGATGGCATCCACCACGTTGAGCACAGCATTCAATTTGATTTGTTTCCGGGGAGTTTATTGGTGAGCGTGGAGTTCCAGTCTCACGATTATTTGGATAAGGCGCTTTCCTCGCAAAAGCGCTTTCAAAAGCGACTGCATAACCTTCTGTTGAAACAAGGCATCTTGCTGAAAACCCCGCAAAATAACCTCGCGTTTCTTCCACCTAAAGAAAAGGCATAACTTTGAACCTACTCTATATAGGTCAAATTAATGCCTATGCAGCGCCTCCACTGGCCATACCGCATACAAAAAAGCCCCGCACCTTATAAAGGGCGGGGCTTTTTCATATCAAACAATCACAGTATCGAATTAAAATGGTACGTCGTCATCAAAGCCATGGCCTGGGAATGCTGGGGCCTCCATGGCAGGAACCGCCTGTGGCTGCGCCCCTGCACTTTCTACTCGCCAAGCTTGTAAGCTGGTGAAGCATTTTTCCGGCTTGCCCGGGGCATTCCATAAACGCCCAGAAAGATTAAAGTGTGCGATCACTTCGTCACCCACGTTGTACACGTCCATCATGGCGCATTTGTCTTTGATGAGTTCCAGCGCAATGTAGTTGGGATAATCTGGGTTTTCCCCTTCGCCGCTTAACTTGATAACAAATTCGCGCTTGGTAAAGCCGTTGTTACCGTATTCTGTGGTGGGACCAATGGAGTGGATGATCCCTTGTGCTTCAAGACTCTTAGACATAACGATTACCTTTCATGATTGAGGCCATGATAACACTAAACCGCTCTCTATCGAAAAGCGCGAATATCCGGGTAGGTATTCCCCTGTCACGATATCTTGGGCAGAGTCCGGTAAGCGACTGAACACCTTTTTATAGGCAAAGAAGTCACGATAGATGCTGGCAGAATGGTAAATGGAGTGACTATCACCCTAGTTATGGCAAAGCAGAGCGGAATCAATCATAGGAGTCTGCATCAGCATTTATTAATACTTATTCACTATAAGCAAGAATCTCTGAGTTAAGAATCACTTCCCACTCTATGAAGGAATATTGACTTTTTTTCTAAAAAATCACATCAAAATCACACACCACCACAAACACCTAAGACTTTTTACCTAATACCTTCTAAAATTCTCATTCCAAAGTACTAATGAGTCCAATATGCGCCTGTCACTCCCCTTTCTGGCTTTATGCTTAGGCCTAAGCTGGTGTTTGCCCAGCCACAGCGAGCCACTTAATTTTCGCCAAGCCAAAAAACAACTGGCAGCTATGTATAAAGACCAACACCAAACCAGCTTTTACTGTGGTTGTGATTTTCAATACAAGGGCAAAAAACTCATTCCGGATTTAAACAGTTGTGGCTATCAGGTACGCAAACAAGTTAAACGAGCCAGTCGTATCGAATGGGAGCACATCATGCCCGCTTGGGCGTTTGGACATCAGCGCCAATGTTGGCAAAAAGGCGGTCGCAAAGCCTGTAAAAGCGACAATGAATTTCAAAAAATGGAAGGGGACATGCACAACCTTGTCCCCGCCATTGGTGAGGTGAATGGAGATCGCTCGAACTATCGTTTCACCCAATGGAATGGTATCGCCAACCAGTATGGCCAGTGCAAGATGATTGTGGATTTCAAACAAAAACAAGTTCAACCACCACAGGAAGCAAGAGGTGCCATTGCTCGCGCATATCTGTACATGGCCCAACGTTACCAATTAAAACTGTCAAAGAAAGAGCAACAGCTATATAACGCTTGGAATAAGCAAATCCCCCCTTCTCGCTGGGAATGTCGTAAAAACACCCTGGTGGAAAAAATCCAAGGCAATTCGAATCCCTTCATCAAAGATTGTTAGCCACAAAATTCATCAGGCATAAAAAAACCCGCCATAAGGCGGGTTTAAAACACTCGAATCGAAGAGTTGTTCTGTTTAAGCTTCTTGCACACCAAAAATGGCACTGGCATTGAGACCATGTTTTTCCATGATCTCGCGCATGCGTTTTAGGGCTTCCACTTGAATTTGACGCACACGTTCACGGGTCAAACCAATTTCATGGCCCACTTCTTCTAGCGTGCTGGTTTCATAACCGCGAAGACCAAAGCGACGTGCAATCACTTCACGTTGTTTTTCCGTTAAGTCATCCAACCATTGATCCAGGCTGGTGCTAATGTCGTCGTCTTGTAAAACTTGGCAAGGATCACTGATGCTTTCATCAGCAATGGTATCCAATACGGATTTTTCACTGTTGTAACCCAGAGGTGAATCCACTGAGGTAACACGTTCGTTTAAGCCCAGCATGCGCTTCACATCATCTACGGGTTTTTCTAGTAGTTCTGCAATTTCTTCTGCGCTGGGTTCATGATCGAGTTTTTGGGTCAGTTCGCGTGCGGCACGTAGATAAACGTTGAGTTCTTTAACCACATGAATCGGTAAGCGAATGGTACGGGTTTGGTTCATGATGGCACGTTCGATGGTTTGTCGAATCCACCACGTGGCGTAAGTTGAAAAGCGGAAACCGCGTTCTGGATCAAATTTTTCAACCGCGCGAATCAAACCTAAATTGCCTTCTTCGATCAGATCTAACAGAGTTAGACCGCGGTTGACGTAACGACGTGAGATTTTTACTACCAAACGAAGATTACTTTCGATCATACGTTTGCGACCTTTTTCGTCCCCTTTACGAGCAAGGCGTGCAAAATGTACTTCTTCTTCTGGCGTTAAAAGTGGCGAGAAACCAATTTCGTTTAAATAAAGCTGAGTAGCGTCTAGATTTTTTTGTGCTTCGTTGTCTTTTGCCAATTCCGAGATATCAATAATCTCTTCTTCTTTTTCTTCGGCTGAATTTTCTACGTCTTCTACTTCATCCAATGCAAGATCAGAATCAACGTCGTGTTTTTTTAATCCCTTGATAGCTGCCATAGCCAAGCGCCCCGCCAATGTTTAATTTGTTGTTATGTTGTCACTTTGCTTTAACTATTCAAAAGCTGTTCCAACTTTCCAACAAATAAAATAAATTTTTGACCCGTCTCTAACTATGGCGAATGCTTACCTCGCCTTAGGTAGATGTTTTAATGGGTCCACCGGTTTCCCTTTGTGGCGAATTTCAAAGTGAAGTTTCACTTTATCGGTCCCACTAGATCCTATTTCGGCAATTGTCTGTCCAGCTTTAACTTCTTGGTTCTCTTTGACCAATAATGTCTTATTGTGTGCGTAAGCACTTAAGTATTGGTCGTCGTGTTTTATGATCACCAAGTTGCCATATCCAAGTAATCCACTACCTGCATACACAACCGAACCGGCCGCTGCCGCAAATACAGATTCCCCCAAGGACCCGCTGATATCAATCCCCTTATTCGTAGGCGCTTTCGTTGAAAATTTGGCGATTACCTCACCTTTTGCTGGCCAGCTCCATTGCAAGTCACCATAGCTAACGCTTGGTTTTGTCGCTTGCGGACTACTTTTATAGGCACTCGGCCCTTGGTGGTTTTTTGAACTCTTGGATTTCGCCAAATTTTTGCTACTACCTGTCTCTGAGCTTTCTGTGGCGTAGCCGGAATGGCGAATGGTGAGCACTTGGCCAGGGTAAATGGTATAGGGATACGGCACCTTGTTAGCACTTGCTAACGCTTTGTAATCCCAGCCATAGCGCCATGCGAGAGAAAATAAGGTCTCCCCTTTTTGCACCGTGTGTTTATGACGCTCGGCGCTCACAGGGTTGAATTTTTCCTCCACGGAGACGAATCCAGCGCAACCAGAGAGCAAAGCCAGCATGGCAAAAATGACAATTACAGCGGGTATTTGAGTAAATACCCTATTTTGATGGATTTTTTGACACTTGAGTTTTTGCACTAGACTCTCATCCACGTTCTTATTGGTTTTTATAGTGATGCATTCTCAAACTATTTAAGCATATTTGAAAATCATCTAAAAAAAGGTGCTAGTTCACATTTTGTTACACTTCTTTTCAGTCTTTGCCAAAATTCTGCTGGCGAAAATGTGATTTTTCTACTTTAAAAAAGGTTAACTGGCGTTTGTTTTTTATACTAATTGGGCGTTTTAACCAAGCGATCCATAACAAACACAATGGAAAAGCCAATGATAACCGCTACGATTGCCACACCAATTTGCGGCTCAGCTTGCAGCCATGGCCACACAGGACTCTCTAAAAAAGGCACCTGCTCCCCGGCACTGTTAGTACGGAAACTTAGCACTGTTTTCCACGGCCACAGTTTTAGTAACGCCCCCAGCATAAACCCAGTTAATAGTACCATGGTGCTGTCATGGTGATGCTTTAGCTGCCAAGACAAAAAACGGGAGAACAACATGATGCCCACCAAGCACCCACCAGCAAATATTCCCATGCTGACCCATTCAAAACTTTTGAGTACGCCGATCATGTGAGCGTACATACCCAGCAGCAATAAAATGAAACTACCGGAAATACCCGGCAAAATCATGGCACAAATGGCAATGGAGCCGGCAAAGAATAGGCTCACAGGGCTGGTTACGTCTAACTGAACCGCAGGCGATACACTAATCAGTGCCGCAAACGCGGCCCCTAACAGCAGTAATACCATGCGCGGTGGCGTCCAATTGGCGATTTTCTTCGCCACATAGACCACTGACGCTAACACCAAACCAAAGAAAAATGACCACAACATGATGGGCTGCTCTTCAATCAGGTAGTGCAACACGCGGGACATCAATACCAGACTGGTGGCCGCACCCAATAGCACGCTGATTAAGAAGGTGCCGTCCATTTGTTGCCACGCGGCTTTGATGCCTTGACGTTTTAGTGTCACCAAGGTGCCCCATCCCACACTCTTAATGCCATCAATTAAACGCTCGTAAATACCCGTCACTAAAGCTATGGTGCCACCGGACACCCCTGGGACGATGTCCGCAGCGCCCATGGCCATGCCTTTTACGAAATTCCAAATCATAGGGTTCCTGCTTTTATTTTTGTGTGCCGCTTAACATGGGCACAAAATTGACGGGCTCAATTACCTGTTTTTTCACGCCTTCTTCTTCACGAATCAGCATGGTGAGCATTTGTTTGCCATCTGGACCCACTGGCATGAGTAAGCGACCACCTACTTTTAATTGCTCCAGCAATTCCATGGGAATGGTTTCAGGGGCCGCTGCCGATAAAATTGCATCGAACGGGCCTTCATCCGGCCATCCCCAATTACCATCTGAGTGTTGAAAACGCGCATTGTTCACACGTAACAATTGCATACGTTGTT
>JBFEWA010000106.1:0-8849 GCA_041546605.1 Bermanella sp. | reverse complement strand
TCTCTGCTCCGACCATTATTTCCTTATTTTTTAAAAAGCGCTGCGCATCTGGTTTGCCTTATAAACCATCTGAGGCTCGCAAGCTCGAATCTCTGCTCCGACCATTATTTCCTTATTTTTTAAAAAGCGCTGCGCATCTGGTTTGCCTTATAAACCATCTGAGGCTCGTAAGCTCGAATTTCTCTGCTCCGACCATTATTTCCTTATTTTTTAAAAAGCGCTGCGCATCTGGTTTATCCTATAAACCATCTAAGACCAACAAGCTCGCACCTCTAAGCTTCAACCATTATTTACTTTTTTAAGACAAACAGACCCTGCCCAGCAAAAGCGGTTTGTGTTTTCTATAGACATAAAAAAACCCTAGCAAGCTAGGGTTTTTTCAATCATTGAAAATTAAGATTTTTCAATTGATAGCAGTTCCACTTCAAACACTAATACTGAGTTAGCAGGAATCTTAGGGCTTGGGCTTTGCGCACCATAAGCCAATTCAGCTGGGATGTGTAAACGCCATTTGCCGCCCACTTTCATCATTTGTAGTGCTTCAGTCCAACCAGGAATCACACGATCAACAGGGAATTTAGCTGGCGTGCCACGCTCAATTGAACTGTCGAAAACAGAACCGTCAATCAAAGTACCTTGATAGTGTACTTCTACCGTATCGCTAGCCGCTGGCTTGTCACCTTTACCTTCTACCAATACTTCGTACAACAAACCGCTATCAGTAGGCTTTACACCTTCTTTCTTAGCTGTTTCTGCAAGGTAGGCTGCACCTTCTTTTAATACCGCTTCTGACTCAACTTGTTGTTTTGCCATTTGCTCTTCACGTACAGCGGCAAATGCTTCACGAATAACACTTTCTTCTAAACGCACTGGCTTTTCATTCAGTACATCTTGCAAGCCTGCGATCATAGCATCCGCATTAATTTCAATTGGCTGGCCAGTCACACTGCGCGCCATGCTCATACCAATACCGTAGCTCATTTTGTCTACATTGGTTTCTAACGCTACTTCTTTTTCACCACAACCGGCTAACAATGCAGCAGAAACAAGGGCTACCATAGGTAGTTTACGCATAATTATTCTCTTATTTATTATTGACAGACAAAGCGACCTTCATCAAAACGTCGCTTACATTCTCGATGATAGTTATCACATATTTGGTGTTCTGCAGCCGTCATATCCAACGCATAATCACACTCTTGGATCTTATGGCGCAGATCATCATCACTCAATCGACTTATATCATTACCACAAGCCATGAGTAAAACAGACACTGAGAGTACTATAAAGTTCTTAGGTTTCGCTATCTTCATAGTCAGAACCCTTGCCTAAAAATTAAAAAAGCCAGCGATTAAGCTGGCTTTTTATTATCTTACAGGTGAAGGCTTAAGCCAATGTATGGACCTGCAACAGTGGCCTTGGCACTTAGGTCATCTGAACTACCACCGAAGTCATCTGGGTTAATTTCCAGATCAAAACTGCGGTAACCAGCGGTGATACCCACATCTAATAGTGGGATCAATGGCAATACGTACGTCATGTTCAAATCGTAATCCGTGATGCCGCTATCGCCATAAGAGATCACATTGATGTCACCACCTAGAGAAAGACCCGTTAGTGGAATATCCACACCGGCTTTCAAGTAACCCATAGGTACAGTTACATCTAAATCAGCAGAGCTGTTTACACTATCGGATGCCACAGCCATTGAGCCGTCGAATTGACGTAAGGTTAAACCAAAGTCAAAAGTCACAATTGGAAGCGGTAAACCCCAGTATAAAGTGTAATCAGTGTGAGTTAGGTCTAGCTCAGTTGCTACATTTTCAGATGCAGTATAAGTCTGACCGCCAAAGTCAAAACTTGAGCTCAATGTACCATTACCGTCAGAACTCATGTCAGTCATTTTCACTTTTACATTCGGTACCACTGGAATTGGGTGTTCAAACGCAAAATAAACAACGTTTTGGCCGCCCGCATCTAGATTCAAATCATCTTCTAAATCTGCAGTAGAAGTTGTTGAACCGGCATCACCGGTTACGGTTTGATCCCAGTAGTAAGCACCGGCATAAATATCTACTAGAGGCAGTGCACTGGCCGCCTGAGGTAAAGTGGCAGCAACAACCGCTGCAGCTAGGATTTTTTTCATTGTTATCTTCCTTCTAAAAAGTAATCTAGACGATTAACCAAGGCTTAACGCTACCATGATCAATTGAATTGACCAAATTTAATCACAACTTACGCTAAAACACAGCCAGAGGACGGGGTATTTGTGCGCATATTCAAAGAAGTAAGGTGTTTTTTTGCTACATTAAAGTAAATTTATGTAAGTTCACACCAATCAAAGCCCACTTCTTGATCCGCCATAATTACCCAATCAGACTGACAATTTAACGCTGAACAAATACTGCCTATGGCCAATTCTCTTTGGTTATTTTGTTCACTGATGTGTGTTGCCACAACAAATTGCAGCTGCTCGTGTTGTATTTGACTCAAAAAATACGCCGCCTGATCGTTATTCAAATGACCTAAATGACCTTCTACTCGCACTTTTAGTTTTGGTGGGTAAGGGCCGCGACGCAGCATGGCCACATCATGATTGGTTTCTATTAATAAACCATGACAATGGCGATATTGGTCGATGATATAAGGGGTTAAACTGCCCAAATCGGTTAGCACCCCCACGCGAAAATGTTCATCATGCACCACAAATTGAGTGGGCTCTCTTGCATCATGAGGCACAACCACAGGCGTAATAGTCAACTCCCCTACTGAGAAATCCGCATGGCTATCAATGACTTTTAAACTAGGAATGGAACCCAAGCCTTCATGCTGAGCGGTACCGTGAGAGCAATAAACAGGAATGCGATATTTGCGCGCTAAAGGGCCGACCCCTTTGATGTGATCACTGTGTTCGTGAGTAATAAGAATGGCGCTGAGATTTAAAGGGGTTAACCCTTTTTGTGCGAGACGGTTTTCAAACTCTTTTAAGGTGAAACCATTGTCAATTAAGACGCAAGTTTCACCTTTTTGAATTAAGGTACCGTTACCTTTACTGCCACTGCCAATACTACAAAAACGCACTAGAGTTTTTCTTGTATTGTTTCCAATAGGGATTGCGCTTGCTCATCTTCAGCCAAGTTATCGGCATCCACATGAATCGCAACATACACACCACTTCGAGCTTGGTTTAACTTCACTTGCAGCGGCACTATTATAGGTTCTGGCTCACCACCAAATAGACCGGACCAAAAACCCACATCATCTGGGTTACCAGGCTTGGTTAATTCGATGTAGTACGTGCCGATACTGCGGTTTAAATCAACAATGGCAATGTCAGCTTTCTTAAGCGCTTCACCTAATTCAGACCAAGCTCGTGCAAAATCAATATTCAAACGCAAGATAGGAGTGCCGTTACCGTCTTTAAGCAGGTTCGTCTCTAAGTCAACCTGACTCATTTGCGACAAGCTAGTTGAAGGCTCTTGATCTTCTGGCATGTCTAACGGCTTAGGTCGAGGCAATACAAACTCCTCTGTCTGCAATGTTCCCTTCACATCAGGAATGGGCAACTGAGGCTTCAATGTCACCTGCGCCACTTCTTTTGGCACATTGATTACCGGCTGAATTTCACTGGCTAAATAATCGTTTTCGCGATCATAAAACAACCAGCTACACCCATTTAGGCCCAAACATAAAACGAACAACAGACCTAAGCGCATTAGGTTCTCCAATCTTATAATTATTAAATTAAGTCCCATTGACCCAGAGCTTGACGTAAAGGTTCCCTGAACTGCTCAGACAACTGCGTCAAAGGTAAACGGATTGCAGGACCAATTAGACCCATTTCATGCAACGCCCATTTTACCGGGATCGGGTTAGACTCTAAGAACATGGCATTGTGCAAGGTCATTAGCGCATTGTTCATGGCTTTGGCTTCTTCCGCCTTACCTTCTAAAGCAAGATCGCACAACTTGGCCATTTGTTCTGGCGCAATATTGGCCGTAACAGAGATGTTACCCTTGCCACCCGCTAGGATTAATTCGTAAGCGGTTTCATCATCACCTGAATACACCGCCATTTTGTCGCCCACGCGCGCAATGATGTCGCGAGCGCGATCAATATCACCAGTGGCTTCTTTAATGCCCACGATGTTATCCAACTCAGCCAAACGCTCTACGGTTTCTGGCAACATGTCACAAGCTGTACGACCAGGCACGTTATAAAGAATTTGCGGAATGCTTGCCGCTTCGGAAATCGCTTTATGGTGTAGGTATAAGCCTTCTTGAGTTGGCTTATTGTAGTATGGCGTCACCAATAGAACCGCATCCGCACCTAAACGCTGGGCTTCTTTGGTTAGATGAATGGCTTCAGAGGTAGAATTGGCACCGGTACCCGCAATCACAGGAATACGTCCGTTCACCCATTTGACCACTTGGCCAATGACCTCTAGGTGCTCTTCTGGGTCTAAAGTGGCCGATTCGCCAGATGTGCCGACCGCCACAATGGAAGCCGTACCCTTCTCAATGTGCATCTCCACCAATTTCTGTAGGGCATTCCAATCCACAGCCCCTGATGCTTCCATTGGTGTCACTAAAGCCACGATGCTTCCGGTGATCATTTACCTTCTCCGAGAACGATATAAAAATAGAGCGCAATGGTACTGGCGCAGCCCCTTTGTGGCAAGGCCCGCCAGTGGAATATGGGCGTTATACACACCATTATTTGAGATTTGCGAAAGGAGCGGAAGCTAGGCTTACGGCTCTTGCTGAGCCGCTTGTACACCTTTTGGCCAAGCAGTAATCACGGCCTTGAATATAGTGGCCAAAGGAATGGCAAAGAATACCCCCCATAACCCCCAAAGACCGCCAAACAGCAACACGGCCAAGATGATCACAACCGGATGCAAATTCACCGCTTCAGAGAACAAAAGTGGTACCAGCACATTGCCATCCAATGCTTGAATGATGAAATACACGGCCACTAAATAGTAAAAATCAGACGTCACACCCCATTGGAAATAGGCAATCATCACCACAGGAATGGTCACCACGGCCGCACCGATATAGGGAATCACCACAGATAAACCCACTAAGATGGCTAATAGCGCAGCATAACGAATCCCCATGATGGCAAAGGCAGCATAAGTGACCACACCCACAACACCAATCTCGACCACCTTACCGCGAATATAATTGGCAAACTGATCATCCATCTCACGCCATACTCGGCCAATTAAGCCGCGCTTAGTGGGTAAAACCGATACCCACCAACGCACCATCATGTTGCCGTCTTTCAAAAAGAAAAAGACCAGCAGCGGCACCAAAACCAAATAAATTAAAATGGCCACCACGTTGGGTAAATTAGACAGAGAGAACGACAAAACCATTTGCCCCATGCGTCCAATTTCTTCACCTATGGTGTTAGCCAAGGATTGTATTTGCGCTTCACTAAAAATTTGTGGGTATTCTTTCGGCAGCACCACCAAGACATCGTGAGCTTTGGCCAGCATTTTAGGGAGCTCAGCAAATAATTGCGCCATCTGTCCCCAAACCGCCGGCACAATAATAAGAAGTACAGCAAGACAGAAAACAATAAAAGCAAGGAAGACCACCACACTGGCCAGAGTATGACTCAAGCCTCTTTTCTTGAGGGCCAATACCGGACCTTGTAGCAGGTACGCCACAATCACACTGGCAATAGCAGGTGCTAATTCACTGCCCAGTGTCAATACAATCACAAAGCCGACAATCAATAGCAATAATAAAAACAGGGCCTCTTCATCAGAGAAATACTGCTCAACCCAACCGCGAATAAGACGCATCATAGACATGGTGTGTCTATTCTCCTTTTTTTATTAAAAAAATAAATTTTTCTTGAATCTGCTCACGTTCAAGCAAACTATGAGATGTTAAATCGATAAACGCTGGAATATCTCGTAAAGAGCCAGCATCCGTACTAATGACTTGTATTATTTGACCAGGTTCCATCGAACTTAATGCTTGTTTTGTTTTCAATAAAGGCATTGGGCAGCGCAAGTCAGTTACATCCAAAACAACATCGATTGACTGTGATACCATTTAAACGGTCCTATTATTAAATTCGAGCTAATATTATTCTAAAAGCACTCAAGTGGCGATCATAATCTAATAAGGATGTTTATGCCTTTTATACTAGCTTGTTTGTTATTCTTCGCGAGTTTCACAGCTCTCGCAGCCAATAATGAACTGCCCAGCCTTGGGGATGCCACATCAGGCCTTATTTCCATAGAGCAAGAGCATGTCCTGGGTCGTGCCTGGTTAAGAAACTTGCGCTCCCAAGCCTCCACCATGCACTATGCCGAACTCACTGAATACACGGAAAATCTGATTTATCGCCTTGCCAGCAACAGCCAAGTCAAAGATCGCCGCTTCGAAATTCTCATTCTAGATAACAAACAGCTTAACGCATTTGCTGTACCCGGTGGCATCATTGGTATCAATGCGGGTTTATTTCTGCACGCCAAAAACGAAGCGCAATTTGCGGCGGTACTGGCCCATGAGCTGGCGCATTTAAGTCAACGACACTTTGCTCGCCAAATTGATGAAAGCCGCAAACAAACCCCCTTAGCTCTTGCCACCCTACTGGGTAGCATCATGCTATTGGCCACTAACAATACCGAAGCAGGGTTTGCCGGCTTAATGACCAGCCAAGCTGCTGCCACACAATGGTCTCTAAGCTATAGCCGCGACTGGGAGCGAGAAGCGGACAGGCTTGGCATGCACACCCTAGTGGCATCCGATATTGACCCCCACGGTATGCCAGATATGTTTCGCCAAATGTTTGATGCCCATAAATACAGCGAACGCCCACCTGAGTTTTTACTCACCCACCCAGTTACCGAAAATCGCATTAGTGATGCCGCTGCCCGTGTGGACGCCATGAGCGTCACGCCAAAAGATGAAGACATCGAATACCAGTTAATGCGCACTTACATGCTGCTGCAATTTAAAAAAGAGAGCCACAACCTCTCCTATTATCAAACCAAACTGCAACAAGCTAACGATGACACAACCCAACAAATCGCCCATTACGCGTTAGCCTTACTGCACGATCAGCAAAAACAATTTGATTTAGCCCTAAAGCACGCACAAGCATTACTGAAACAAGATAACCATCGCATTACTTATCAGGCGCTTTATACACGAGCCCTATTTCAGACAGGTAAAGAAAAACAGGCTTTAGCGCATGCGAAAGAGCTGCTGAAGCTATCTCCGGACAATCACCCCCTCACCATGACCTATGTGGCAATTTTAATGGAGATGGAACGCTACCACGAAGCGGCAGATGCACTTCTCATCCATAGCCAAATCCGCAAGCACGATCCATACATCTGGCAACTTTTATCCGAAGCCCAGGGTAAAGCCGGCAATAACATATCACTGCATCAAGCACGGGCTGAATTCTTGTTTTTAACCGGACAACAGCAAAAAGCACTGCAGCAGCTCAAGTCGGCATTGGAATTGGCAAAAGGGAATTTTCTACTATCCGCTCGCATAGAGCAGCGAGCAAGGGAGATATCAAAAGCCAAGAATGACTTAAATTTTTAAGTCATTCTTGTTTTAAAAGCGGAATTAAAAACGGCGACCTTGTGATTGCACGCCATGCTCTTTGGCAAAGTCCAGCATGCGATTCAGTGAAATCATGGCTTTGGCAGCCGTGGTTTCATCCACATTCACTTCATTCAAGCCCTGTGCAAGACAAGACTCTAGGTTCTCAAGGCCGTTCATGGCCATCCAAGGGCAATGGGCACAACTTTTACAAGTGGCTCCTGTGCCACCTGTAGGCGCCTCTATGAAGGTTTTACCTGGGGCCATTTGCTGCATTTTATAAAAAATCGCTTTATCCGTGGCCACTATGAACGTGGAGTTATCCATGGTTTGAGCCGCTTTAATGATTTGCGACGTACTGCCCACCACATCGGCAATTTTCACAACAGACTCTGGTGACTCAGGGTGCACCAACACCGCTGCTTCAGGGTAAACCTTTTTCAGATCCAAAAGGCCTTTGGCTTTAAACTCTTCATGAACGATACAGGAGCCATTCCACATAAGCATGTCAGCACCTGTCATGCGCTGAATATAATTTCCTAAGTGTTGATCTGGACCCCAGATGATCTTCTCACCTTGATCCATTAGCTCTTGAACAATTTCCAATGCAATACTGGACGTCACAACCCAATCGGCACGGGCTTTCACCTCAACCGAGGTATTGGCATACACCACCACTTTACGATCAGGGTGCTGGTCACAGAAGGCGCTGAACTCATCAATCGGGCAACCCAGATCCAAAGAGCAAGTGGCTTCCAAGGTGGGCATTAGAACGGTTTTTTCTGGACTCAGGATTTTTGCGGTTTCACCCATGAACTTAACCCCTGCTACAACAAGAGTTTGAGCACTATGGTCACGACCAAAACGAGCCATCTCTAAAGAATCTGCCACACAACCACCGGTTTCATCCGCCAAAGCTTGGATAATGGGATCGGTGTAATAATGGGCAACAAGAACGGCGTTTTTTTCTAAAAGTAATTGCTTAATGCGTTTCACATAGGCGGACATCTGCTCAGCGTCCATATCTGGCTGAGTACCATGTTCTAAATGATCTTGGATCCAAGCATGTACCGCTTGATCACTTGCAATGTTTGGCTGTGTCATAACGCTAAATTACATCTGAATAAGATAAGCAGCCCAGCATTTTAGCATAAGGTGGTTCGTGCTAAATAGTTGTTCGAGCGAACAATGATTTTAGACTGCACAAATAAAAAAGGCAGAGTGGTTAACTCTGCCTTTTAAAATAATGGTGGGTCGTGCTGGATT
>JBFEWA010000272.1:0-4652 GCA_041546605.1 Bermanella sp. | reverse complement strand
TTCCGGGTAGGTCTCCCACCATGTTAAGTTTTTTCCCTGGGAAATAACCCAATACATTTACGCTAATCGGTGCCACGAAGTACCATAAAAACCAAACAATGCGGTTTGTTGGGGCTGAATTGGTTCGCCAATAGCCGCTGCCGGCGGCAACACTAATGGCTTGTTGTACGTGATTAATATTGGGCGTCATGCCAAGTAGTTGTGCTCCCACACTATGGCCAATCCATTGAACGGGAAGATCTGGATAGGTATGTTTGGCAAATTCGATAAGAGCGTGACAGTCCTGCTGACCCCAGGTGAGAATGTCCGTGTCGCATTCTTTAAGGTGTGTTTGCAGTGATTGACCGGTGCCCACGTAATCAAAGGTGATAACATGGTGGCCGTTTTGACTTAGAAACGTTGCAAATTTCTCATAGCATTGTTGAACCACGCCCATGGCACCTGCCATGATCACGATGGACTTTGCTTGTGGCGATGTGAATAAACGTGCCGCTAACTGGCTGCCGTTTTTTGTGGTGATGATGAGATCATTGATCGCATTTTGAGTATCAGATGTTTTCATTGCTTGTACAGACATTGGAACCTCGATATTCACTAAAACCCAGTGAGTAAATGATTTAAAAATTTAACGACGGTTTGAATTTCTTCATCGCTAAAACCCGCTGTCATGGCTTGGTTTAGTTGCTTGATCAAAGGCTTAGTTTTACTTAACTTTTCTTTACCTGTGTCGGTTAGATACATACGCGAGGCACGGCCATCATCGGGGCAGGGTTGGCGAACTATTAAGCCATTGGCTTCCATTCGATTTGCCAAGCCGGTTAATGCGGAATTATTTAGGTTTAATGTGCTGGCCATGTCTTTTAGCAGGCAGCCTTCGTTTTCTTTAATCAGCATAAGCGCCCCAAGCTGGGTGATGCTGATACCTAAATGGTCTTCCGTCTGTTGATCTGCGTATTTATAGACGCGATGACGGGCTTTGTTCAGTAAATAGAAAAGTCTTTGTTCCACAACCAATTTTCACCAAGTACTACACATATGAAGTAAATATAGTTCACATGTGTAATAGTTGGCAAGGATTATTTAGGCAATGGCTTGAGTGGTGGGGGCTAGGACTTCTGCAAAGGCTTGCATAGCTGGGGTGAAGGCATCTTTTCGCCAAATAAGGGCCGTGTTGGTGTGGCTCCACCTAGGTTTGAGTGAGTGACGTTGTACGCTGCTAGCAAAGGCATAAGAATCTAATAATGCTTTGGGCACCATGGCCACGCCCATGCCCGCGGCCACGCAGCTGAGCATGGTGTGATAGGAATTGATCTCCACCACTTTAGGAATGCAGTGGCCATGTTTGAGCCAATCCGTAAGGCGATTACGGTAGGCGCATTTGATGTTAAAGCCAATGACGGTTGGGTGTTCACCTAAATCTTTTGGGCTGTGAATGCTTGGATGGTGCAAGCTCGAAACCAAGATGAGTTCTTCATCAAACATGGGCTCTATGCCTAAGCGTGAATCCTGAGCTGGGTCCGCTACCAGGGCAAGATCTAAATTGCCTTGTAAAACATCCTCAATCAAAACCCCTGTAGGGGCTGATTTAACATTGAGCTGCACCTGAGGAAATTGGGCGTGATATTGCTGTAAAGGCTCCACAATGCGGGTGGCAGCCACCGCGTCCATGGAGCCAATGCGCAATAAGCCAGAGGGTTCGCTGTCCTGTAACTGGTGCTTAGCCGCTTGGGCTAGCGCTAGGATTTGTTCCGCATAGGCTAATAATTGTTTCCCGGCGGGCGATATTTTCAAACGATTTTTTTCACGAATGAAGAGAGTTTTACCCAACTCTTCTTCAAGCTTTTGAATGCGAGTGGTGACGTTAGATGGCACACGATTTAGATTCTCTGCCGCACGGGTAATGCCGCCACAGTGTGCCACTTCTTTGAATACGGCTAGATCGGAGATTTCCATACGCCCCTCTAAGGCTGAACTTAACATTCTCATATTGAGAATATATATTTCATAATAATTCATTATTAATGAATTAAATCTACGTCTAGACTGGGCTTAAATCAAGTGGCAATGAGCAATATATGCAACGTTTTTTTCAAGAAGAGCACAAAGGAGTTGTGTGCGGCTTAGGGGCGGTTCTGCTGTGGTCTGGATTTATTCTGGTGTCTCGCTTAGGGGGCGTGAGTGAATTGAACCACTATGACGTGGTGGCCTTGCGCTATGCTACTTGCGCTCTCATCGTGTTACCCATTTGGTGGTTCAAGTTTCGCTTTAATTTGTTCCAATGGCGATATTTTGTGGTGGCCAGCGTGGGCGGACTCGCCTATGCCTTGTGTACGTTTCAGGGGTTTCAATTGTCACCTGCTTCCCATGGTGCCTTGTTGTTACCCGGAGCCATGCCGCTGTTTATTTTCTTGTTGGCGGTGATGGTTGGCCAAGCCAAGTTCAGCAAGCAAAGCAGCATCAGTGTGGGTCTCATCAGCTTGGGTATTCTCGTTTTATTTATTGGGCAAAGCTCTGATGCACAATTAAATACTGGCACCTTAATGGGTGACGGTTTGTTTTTATTAGGGGCATTTTTTTGGGGTGTGTTTTCTATTTTGATTAAGCGTTGGGGATTATCCCCATGGCAAGTGACCATCAGCACGGCACTGTTAACCTGTTTGATGTACTTGCCGTTTTACATGTTGTTTGCCCCTAAAAATTTGAGCTGGCATCTTTGGCCAGAAATGAGCCTGCAAATGCTGTATCAAGGATTCTTAGCCACCATAGTGCAAATGTTGTTGTATGTACGAGCCGTTGAACTAATGGGGGCGGCCAGAATGGGAGCGTTGATGGCTTTGGTGCCATTAATAGCAGGTGTGGCGGCGTTATTGGTCTTTCAAGAACCGGCCACCGTTTTTGTGTTAACGGGTTTGTTGTTGGTGGCCATGGGCGCTTGGCTGAATCACTCTCCTGTAGCAAGTAGATTCTTAATTACAAAAAACCGGGTTGTTAAACCCAATATTAAACCATCATAAGGAGAGCATGATGCCTTACATTAATATCAAGGTAACCGATGAGCAGGTGACCAAAGAACAAAAAGCCGCCCTCATAAAAGGGGCGACTCAACTATTGGTGGATGTGTTAAATAAAAACCCAGCCACCACAGTGGTGGTGATCGATGAAGTGAATACGGATAACTGGGGGGTAGGGGGAGAAGTGGTCACTGAACTGCGAAAACGATAGGCGGTTTTATGTAGTGTGGGTACAGAAGAAAATAAAAAGGTGAGCCGTGCTCACCTTTTTGATTTAAGCTAAACGATTTAAAAGAAGGTTACAGTCCACGCCAAATCTCCACATTCAATGCGGTATTGCCAGGGTTATCGCAGGCAACATAGAAAGTATCGACTTCATAATCGTCAATATCCAATAAGAAGCAATGTCGATCTGGTGTACCTTGGATGGTCATATAACTGGAGTTAAAAGAAACCGTGTATTTTCTATCGGTTTCTAGGCTTTGCTCATACCAGTCACTTGGATAATCACATGAGTAACTGACCCCAGCAGCATTATCGAATTCAATAAACTGAAACTCGTTGGCATTGGATGTTGAGTAATTAGGATCCTTAATCACGACTTTTTCACACTGGCCGTTACCGTCAACATCAAACACACCGAAGAACCCACTAAAGTTAAGCAAGTTAGCGTTGGTGATGTTGTCAGTGCTGCGGAAAATGGTATTGATAGCGGCGTTTGATGTACCAACCAACCAACTGCCTTTGATGTAACCATTAAAGGTAAAGTTTTCACTGATGCCATTGCTGAGCGCTAATACGGTGTCGCTGGTGAATGCCCAATCAAAGCTGGTGCTGTCGTCGGTTCCGGTATTTGTGCCGTTTTCCACTTCGGCGAATGACGTGTTGGTGATGCTAGTGCTGCCGGCTTCTATGGTGGTGTAAGTACCTGCAAGTGGGGCTTCGGTAAAATCCGTTGGTGCTCGCTGTAAACGAATGGTTTCGTTGCCTAATCCTGAGCCATAAAAATCACAGGCCAGTAGTGATTCATGTTGATTGATGGAAAGGGGCAGGCAGGTGTCAGTGAAATCATTATTCACCAGTTCAAAACCCGCTCCATTTGCCACAATGGTTTGATTGATTTCAACTCGGGTGCAGTTACTGGCTAATAGTGCTTCATTTGACCCCCAGAGATTACCAGGGCAGTTGTCATATTCTTCTAGTAATACACTGCCATCGGCATTGAATGTGTATATAGCACTGAGATCGCCACTACTGCCACTGCGCATGCCCCAACGTCCTAGGTATTCGGTGGCGGTTTCCAGCTTTTCTAATGTATTTAAAAAATGCGCGATGGCATCCGCTTCGCTGATAAGAGTGCTTTGATCGCGGCCTTGAATCGTATTGAGCTTAGTAAGCGCGGCACTGGAAAAGGTGCTGGCGTCGCTTGTGAGATCTAAATTGGATAGCAGATTGTCATATTCAATATCGCTGCCGGTATCATCAAATTTGGTTGGTAGTTTAATGCCGTTTTCTGGATTTTGGTCTTCATCAAAGGATTGTAAAAGCACTAGCATATTCGTGAGTGTTTGAGCGGAGCTGTTATTGGCTCTATCCGCCAAGAAGGTTGCCATGTCGTCACGGCTTTTTTCAACGTTTAAT
>JBFEWA010000021.1:0-17723 GCA_041546605.1 Bermanella sp. | reverse complement strand
GCCACTTGGCCGCGGCAAACCGGGCCTTTTATGAAGCCTTGAATAATGAATTGGGCTTCCTCGAGCATAAAGCGATAGCGACTGCCCACAGGTAGGTCATGGAAGGTGATAAATGGGTTTGCCGCCACTTCTGGTGTGTACGCGGGCAAGGTGTTTACTTGATAGTTTGGTTCAATAAATAAGGATTTAATCCAATCTAAGCGTTGCTGATTTAAGCGATAAGGCATATGTACTTTTGCCACTATGCTGGCATCGTTGCGCATTAAACGATAATAAAAAGTATCCACCTCGGGCTTATCATAAGGGCGTCGCGTACTAATGGGTTGAATAGGTAGACCAGGTGGCGTCTTAGAACGCACGAGTTTGAAATACACTTTTGGTGTCGACTTGGGGCTTAATCCTTGAAATAAAGGGGTGTCATCAAAATACAAATTGGCCAGATAAATGTGCTCATACACGTAACGGCTAGTGAGTTGATGTTTGTTGTCGCTTTGATTGAAGAACGTTTCCCACTGCGTAACTTGTTTACGAATAGATTCAGGTAGCTGGGTTGGTAAGCTCATTACCGCACCGTTTTCGACCCAGTTCTTGATGGCATCATGCTCGTTGGCGGTTAGAGCGGGTAGCGCATAAGGCATGCCCCAGAGAGGGTAACTTTCACTGTACGCTTTATATTCTTTTGGGGTGGGGCACACTTGTGGGCGATCCAATCCAAATGAAAACTCTTGCTTAAGAATTTTATCGTCAGGCAGTGGGTGTTGTTGCTTTAGATTCAAGACTTGCAGTAGCAAACTGTTGGTTAAATTCACCTGTGGAGATTGGTTTTGTTCGTTTACAACAGGGAAGAAGTGCTTGGCGCGCCATTGTTCTGTGGTTTGGGCGTCGATTCCTAAGCGGCTGGGCTCGCTGGCTAAAATGCGAGTGCCGTTATATACCAGTTCTTTACTGGCCCCTCGCATAATGCCTTCAGGGGATGACATCTTCAGTTGGCAGGGGGCATCGTAGCAACCGTGGCACACGACACAGCGGTTCTCTAGGATGGGTTTGATCTGGTTGTTGTAATGCTGGGCTAATTCATTGTTGGCATCGACACGGCGGTCACTCAGTGCCACGGGGCCGAATTGCTCAATCAAGTCACTATTAAAAATCCCCACACTGGCACAGCCGAGGAGTAAAAAGGGGATCCAGATGAGTCTTAACATGGGCGATCTTGACAAAAAAACGCCGATTTTAACCATTCGACCCCATGGGGACAAATGCTTGTGTCATTTAATCTGGGTGCTGGGCTTTGATGGCGAGTACGGCATCAATATTGTCGTGCAAGATATCCACTAATGTGGGATCAAATTGTTTGCCCTTTTGCTTATTAATTTCGGCAAGAATGTCTTTGATGTCCCAGGCTTCTTTGTAGCAGCGTTTACAGCCCAAGGCGTCAAACACGTCAGCTAGGGCGGTAATGCGACCGGCAATGTGTATGTCTTCTCCTTGTAGGCGATTGGGGTAGCCGGTGCCATCCCAGCGTTCGTGATGCTGCCCGGCGATGATGCTGCCCATTTTGATCACTTCATTCTCGTTGCTTTGTAGTAGGTCGGCTCCTACTTGTGCATGGCTTTGCATGATCTTCCATTCGTCCGGAGTGAAGGAGCCAGGTTTTTTAAGGATGTCATCGGGAATGGCAATTTTGCCCACATCGTGAAGGGGGCTGGCGAGCTTAATAATCTCTGCTTGTTTTTCATCTAGGCCGTATTTGAGGGCAAACAGGTGGGAGTACAAGGCCACACGGCGCACGTGGGAGCCGGTTTCCTTGGAGCGCTGCTCCACCGCTTCACCCAGCAGGTACGCAAGCTCACGCTGGGTATCGAGAATTTCATCTTTGAGCAAAAGGTTTTCATAGGTCACGGCCACATTACTGGCGTAAATATCCAGTAATTGTTTATCCATATCGTTGAGTTCTCGCTCCATGGAAACGTACAGCAAGTTTTCGCTGCCTAGGCTGGTGGAGAAGTAGCCGGTATAGGTGTCACCATTAATATGCGATTGCTTTTGCTTAAGGGCATATTCAAAGGCGCTTTGAACTTGCTCGGGTAGCTGTTGTTTTGTTTTGGTTTCGAAGGCTTCCATCATGCCGCTGACGGCCAGTACTCGATAATTTTGAGTTTCATTTAAATCGTCATTCAAGCTGGTGCAGTAAAAGATGGCGCCGTTCAAATTAAGAAGATTACAAATTTGTTTGAGCACAGCGGAGGCAAAGGTTTTCAGGCTATTGGCTTCGAAAATTTCAGTGGAAGCTAATATCACTTGCTCTAATGAGCGACGGTGCGCATCAATGACGCAAATGTCGCGATAGGCTCGCAGCGACGCATACATAAGGGTAAGCAGTTTGTTACTGGTCAGTTCCGTTTTATCTTTGTAGTCGTCGATGTCGTAATTAAGGATGACATCTTCTTCCGGCGCTTGGCCGGGTTGACCTGTGCGTAACACCAATCGGGTGTAATTGTTTTGCAAGTCATCGCGAATAGCGCGGACCAAGTCTAGGCCTGCATTGTCGGTTTCCATCACCACATCAATGATGGCTAAAGCAATGTCACTGCGTTGTGACATGATTTCTAGGCCTTGTTCACCGCTGTAGGCGCTAATAAGGTTTAACGGACGTTGATCAAAATGAAAATCCCTTAAAACCATTTGGGTCACTTGATGCACCCCAGGTTCATCGTCCACTAACAGGATATTCCAAGGTTGCACAGTTACATCGCTTGGCGCCAGAGGGGCTTCATCAGCAAATATCAAATCGTCCATAATGAGCCTAGAATTGAAAGTTGTATCTTCAGTATAGACAGATTACAGGTAGACGTGATGCGGGTATTTATAGCTTTGAATAGCCCTCAGTTTGAGTGTGAGGCGCTAGATCAAGCCTGTGCTTTGTGGGGGCAAGGGCGCAGCCATGATCCGGCAGATCGTCATCTGACCTTGTTGTTCTTGGGTGAGCAAACTCAAGAGCAGTGCCAAGCGATTGAGCAAACGGTAACGGCTGTGCTGGCGAATATGCCGAAAGGGGTTGTCTGGCAGGGGCAGTATATTGGAGCCTTTCCCCCAAATGATGGGCGGCATTGGGCATGGCAGGGCCCGAGTAATGGGGCTTTGGATCGATTAAGGGGTGAGTTGGCTCTAGGGCTGAATGCACCGATAGAACCTTGGTTGCCCCATGTGACCTTGGCCTATGGGCCCATAGAAGGGGATCACCATGTGCCTTTGAATTCAGAGGTAAGGTTTCATCAGCTTGTGCTGTATCGTTCTCTCACACAGTCTGAGCGGCAACAAACCGCCGAAACAATGTGGGCAAACGTGCGCTATGTAAGCATTAGGGGTTGGGAGATATAGGAGAGGCTTGGCTGCGAACAGCCAAGACCTAATCTATTCTGCTTCTCTGCGAGAAGGGAGAGTGGCAGCTTTACGGGCACCGTAAACCACCATGGTTTTACCTTTTACGCCCACTAGACCTTGATCTTCCAGTGCTTTAAGTACGCGACCCACCATTTCACGAGAACAACCAACAATACGGCCAATCTCCTGACGGGTGATCTTAATTTGCATACCATCTGGGTGTGTCATGGCGTCTGGCTCTTGGCTTAAGTCCAGTAGGGTACGGGCCACACGGCCAGTTACATCTAGGAATGCCAAGTCGCCCACTTTGCGCGTGGTTTTGCGCAAGCGCGTGGCCATTTGCTCGCCAATGAAGTACAAAATGCGAGGATCTTGGTTACTGATCTCACGGAATTTACTGTAACTGATTTCGGCAACTTCACATTCCACCTTGGCTTTAATCCAAGCGGAACGTGGGCTGACTTCATCAAATAGGCCCATTTCCCCAAAGAAGTCCCCTTCATTGAGATAAGCCATAATCATTTCTCGGCCATCGTCATCCTCGATGATAACGGTGACGGACCCCTTCATGATATAGAATAAGGAGTCACTTTTATCCCCAGCATAGATAATGGTGCTGCGAGCGGGGTATCGACGACGGTGGCATTGAGACAAAAAGTAATCCAAATGCTTATGTCGATCAGCCCTTAACCCTTTATTCATAATGTGACCTAAACCATCAAACCTTGATTTCATTATTATTTATAGCAGTAAAGCCGAGCAATTATGCACTGATTACCCCAAATAGGTGAATACTTGCGTACTAGAAAGTGCTAATAACACCCGAGTAATCTAGAAATTTGGGAACTGTGTCCTACTTGATCCAGCTCAAACCCGTGCAAATTTTCCAATTACGTCTACGACTTCGTCAACTTCTAAGCTTATGTTACTCTTGCGTTTTTTTATAGGTGATATGTCATGAAAGCACGAATTAAATGGGTACAAGACGCCATGTTTCTGGGGGAGTCCGGTAGTGGCCATAGTGTGGTGATGGATGGTCCTGAAGATCATGGTGGTCGTAACCTAGGTGTGCGCCCTATGGAAATGCTGTTAATGGGCCTAGGTGGCTGTACCAGTTTTGACGTTATGAGCATTTTGAAGAAATCACGCCAAAACGTGGTGGATTGTGTGGCTGAATTGCAAGCAGAGCGCGCGGACGAGATCCCCAGTGTGTTTACTAAGATTCACGTGCATTTTGTGGTGAAAGGCTATGGCTTAAAAGATGCGCAAGTGAAGCGTGCGGTGGCGTTGTCGGCAGAAAAATACTGCTCCGCTAGCATCATGTTGGAAAAGGGTGGTGTGGAAATCACCCATGATTACGAAGTGATCGAACTAGGCGAATAACGATTTATTTGTTTGTCCCTACTAATTAGCCCATAGAATGCTATGGGCGATCTTGCACCTGCTGTTTAAGCCATCTAATGGCGTCATCTCTATCGTAAAAACTTTCGAATGGAATTGGGAAAAACATCTTTTGGGAGTCGGCGATCTTAGCGGAGCGCTCGTTCGGCACCCAGATGGCAAATGCTTTCACATTTTCCACCTCAGCAATTGTCATGATAAATTCCAATGAACTGGAATAAGTATGGCTACGATTGACCAATACACCGAGTGGGTGATGGAACTGCTGATACAAAGCCACGCATTCGCTGGCTTCGTCTAAGTCTAATTGGGCACCTTCATCACCAATAAACTCAATGATATTGTCGCCAATGAGTTGGTATTGGCCAAAACTGAGCTTTGGCATAGATAAGCCTTAATTGGGTCGATACTTTTACTATAGTCGACCCAAGCCCCCTTGTACCTAAAGGCGGTAGGTGGTTTTGGTCATAACCTTAGAAAGCTGCGTCATGCCGGCTTGCACCCAAGCTGGGAATACCGCACCACCGGCCTGTAGGGCTGATGTAGCGTGCTTTTCTTCGTCTTCGAGCATGACTTCTAAAATAGCGCGGCTGCGTTGATCTTGAGGCGGCAATTCCTCTAAATGATGCTTTAAGTGACGACATACTTGGTTTTCAGTGGCGGCCACAAAGCCTAGGCTCCATTTATCACCCACGGCACCGGCTAGCGCACCAATGGAATAAGACAGTCCGTAAAAAATGGGGTTGAGTAAGCTGGTGCGGCTATCCAGTTCATGCAGGCGTTGTTCGCACCAAACTAGGTGATCCACCTCCTCTTCGGCCGCTTCATTCATGGCTTCACGCACTTCCGGTAGACGGGCGGTTAAGCTTTGACCCTGATATAAGGCTTGAGCGCACACTTCACCTGTGTGGTTAATGCGCATGAGGCCCGCGGCATGACGCTTTTCTTGCTCATCAAACTCGCAAGTTTGGGCCTGATTAGCGGGATTGGTGCGATGGGCGGTGGCAGCGTTTGGCACCAAGGTTTTCAGTGCGTTGTCCACATGATGAATAAATTGATCCAGTCTAGATAGAGATCGCATAACCGGCCCTCATGAACAGTAAAGATGGCTTTATTTTACGTAAAAGCCATATTAGTTGCATGCACTAGATCAGTTTTTGCTGAATTGCAGTGAAGTTTGGCGTTTCGCCACATGTTTTGCCAACACCTGTTTTAACCCTTGGGCTGAAACCGGCTTGGTGATGACCTGATCAATGCCGTATTGCAGCACCTCTTTTTGCGTGCTGCTGATGGACATGCCGGTGAGCATGATTTTTATAATGTCACGATGAATGTCAGGGTCTTCTTGAATGCGCTTGGCCAGTTGGAAACCATCCATAATGGGCATATCTTGATCGATGAGAATCACATCATAAGGGGTGCCTAAATTACTTTGGCTGCGCAATAGCGCCAATGCTTCTTTGCCATTATATGTATGGTCTGACTGCATGCCCCAGCTATTGGCATAACGTTGAATCACTTTACGCAGGGTGCTGTTGTCGTCCACGATTAAAATGGATAGGCCCTGTAGTACATGGGTGAGGTCTTTGTGTGTGGTGGTGGGGGGATGCAAGGTTTCACAGGGTAATGAAAAACTAAACGTGCTGCCTTTGTCGGTGCGACTCTCGATGTACATATTGCCGCCGAGTAGCTCAACGAGACGTTTACACAGCGCCAAGCCAAAGCCATGTTTCGTTGCGGGTTGATCAAACAACATGTCTTCGCCGTCTAATAAGTGTTTTAAAACCTGTTTGTCTGCGCCGCTGCCGGTATCTCTCACGGCAAACAATAAGGATTGATTATCTATGTGGAAGCTTATACGTAATTCAATTTCACCATATTCCGTATGGCGTACGGCATTTTCTAATAGGTTATCTAAAATGCTTTCTAATCTGCGCTCGTCACTGGCAATTTGCAGTGGTAAATCGTCATCCATGTTGAGCACCAATTCCACCCCTTTTTGATTGGCGCTGTATTGAAATTTACTCAGGCAGCGTTGTGCTAAGTCTGAGAGTGAGAGGGTGTTTTTTTCAAATTGAATGCGCCCGGCTTGAATTTTGGCAAAGTCACTGATGCGATTGATCATGCGCAACATGTCTTGGCCAGAAAAAATAATGGTGTCCACATAATCCCGCTGATTGGTGCTTAACGGGGTTTCATTTAACAATTCAGACATACCCAGCACACCATTCATGGGGGTGCGTAATTCATGGCTCATGTTATCGAGAAATTGCACGGGAATCCCCGCTTGCTTTGCGTGACTGCGCTTTATTTGACGTTGGAAATACGGTGTGATCATGCTCAAACTTGCAAATAATACACACGCAGCTTGAGCATATACATGCCAAATACCTTCAGGAGCAAATACTAAGTCGGGCATTAATATGTACGTGCTTTGCCACAGAATAGAGAGACCCAAAATACCATTGGCAATGGAAAGGTTAATGCTAATTTGCTTAATTTTAATGGTCACTAAAACACACGGGGCAAGTGCGAAAATCAAAATAACTAAATATGGGAGATTACTAATGATCAGTGTGGTCAGTAGCAGTATGAGCAAGGTGAACGCAGAGCGATTACTTTTCAGTAAGTGACGGTATTGTGGCGTTGAAAAACTGGACAAAAATAATCCACAAGCAATCATCCAAGGGCTTAATTTGACGAAATCAAAAAACCACTGTGGCCAGTCATAAAGTTGGGTATGCGACAAACCAAAGCAAAAGCCAATAAAGGCTAAATAAATGGTCAGGTAATGGCGTACGTGGTTATGGAAGCGAATGGCCACGATATGCAGAAAGCTAATAAATACCATCAAGGATACTGTGGCCCCTAACAACTGTTGCAAGACAGTGAAGCCTTTTGCGTATTCACTCAGGTCTTGTAGTTGAGGCTCTAAGCGGCTGGTTTGAATGGGTTTAACGCGAAAATATAACCACTGTTCTGACAGGGCTTCGATATTGAGGATCAGGGCGGTATTGCTGCTGAGTTGTTGTTGATTTTCGACACTGCTAATGCGCTGCCATTGATCGTTTTTATATTCATAGGCGCCGTCAATGTTAATGCTACTACTGCTTAGGCGCAAAGCCAGAGGCAAGTTTTCATCAATAGGATTGATAATTTTAAAACGTAACCAATAGGTTTTGTGGGCTTCGAGCACCGCTTCGTCGGTTAAGGTTTTGAAAAGCGTGTCTTGTTTCAGTAACAACTGCGCCAAACTTAACGAAGTATGATCTGCCTCTAACCACTCCATGCTGTTAATCATTTCAACTTGCAACGGACCTTTGGCCAAAATAATGCTATTTGGGCTTGCGCTGAAGCTGATTTGGCTAAGCAGACAGCCAATAATAAAAGCAAGACACAGTTTAAATAAGTTCATGAATATGGGCACAAAACAAATGAAAGCCCATTATAGGGAAATCTTTTGGAAAAGCTAAGGTAGCAAGAAGGGGGAGTATTTAGAGGCAGTGCAGGAGAAAGAAAACCTCAGGCAAATGCCTGAGGTTTTTGGCATTACTTAGCTTGTTCGCGCGCAATGGCACGGTAAGCAATGTCGTTACGATAGAAGCAACCATCCCAAGAGATTGTCTTGGTTAGCTCATAGGCACGTTGCTGTGCTTCGGTTACGCTATTACCTAGGGCGGTGGCGCACAGTACACGACCGCCATTGGTGGTCACTTCACCTTGAGCGTTTAGCTTGGTGCCTGCATGGAAGACTTTTTCACCTTCCACTTCACTTTTTGGCAAACCAGAAATTACATCGCCTTTTTTGTAATCCGCAGGATAACCACCGGCAGCTAATACTACGCCAATCGCCGCACGCGGATCCCAGTCACAGGTTTTGCCAGCAAGACCATTGTCTTCAAGAGCGGCCAAGCACAGGTCAACCAAATCTGATTGCATGCGCAACATGATAGGCTGAGTTTCAGGGTCACCAAAGCGACAGTTGTATTCGATCACTTTAGGGGCGCCGGACGCGTCAATCATCAAGCCTGCGTATAAGAAACCTGTGTAGTCATTGCCTTCTTTGGCCATGCCTTCAACGGTTGGGATGATCACTTCTTGCATGATGCGATCATTGATTTCAGGGGTCACAACAGGGGCTGGAGAGTACGCCCCCATGCCGCCAGTGTTCGGGCCTGTATCGCCATCGCCTACACGTTTGTGGTCTTGACTGGTGGCCATTGGCACCACATTTTTACCGTCAACCATCACGATGAAACTGGCTTCTTCACCGGCTAGGAATTCTTCGATTACTACGCGACAGCCCGCATCACCAAAGGCGTTACCAGATAGCATGTCTTTAACCGCATCTTTTGCTTGTTCAACGGTTTCAGCCACGATTACGCCTTTACCTGCCGCAAGGCCGTCCGCTTTAACCACAATTGGTGCACCGATTTTATCGATGTAGGCAAGAGCCGGTTCCACTTCGGTGAAGTTTTGGTAAAACGCCGTTGGGATATCGTGACGCGCTAAAAAGTCTTTAGTGAAGGCTTTCGAGCCTTCAAGTTGCGCCGCGCCTTTGGATGGGCCAAACGCTTTAAGACCTTGCGCGGTAAAGAAATCCACAACACCTTCTACTAAAGGCGCTTCTGGACCCACAATGGTTAGTTCGCAATTGTTGTCTTTTGCGAATGTAGCCAGCTTTTCAAATTCTAAAACGTCGATGTCGACATTTTTAAGGCCAGGTTCGGTGGCCGTACCTGCGTTACCAGGGGCAACGAAAACGGTTTCAACGTTTGGGTTTTGTAGGGCTTTCCAGGCTAGCGCGTGTTCGCGACCGCCAGAGCCAATCACTAATACATTCATCTTATTTCCTCTCGGACTTGATCTGTTCGCCCCTAACTGTGTTACAGAAAAAATTTAAATCAGTTATGTAGGCTATCTACACGCCTTCTTTAAATTTTTCTGTGCCTTGTTAGGAACAAACATCTCGGCGTCCTAACTCTTTTGAAAGGGCGTTATCAAATTACTTTTTAAAAACGCTAAAGCCGTAAAAAATTACGGCTTTGAAAAAATTCTTACTGCAAATAGCGTCAGCGGTGATGCTGTGGCTAGGCAAAAATTTGCGAGAGGGCGGAGTTTAGTGAACTAAATGACAACCTAGAGCAAATTTTTAACAACGCCACAGCGAACAAGCTAGCTATTTACTATTGTTTAATGGCGGAAGTGGCGCATACCCGTAAACACCATCGCCATACCCGCTTCATCTGCGGCGGCAATCACTTCTTCATCGCGAATCGAACCACCTGGTTGAATCACAGCTGCGATACCGGCTTTGGCTGCGTTATCAATACCATCACGGAATGGGAAGAACGCATCCGATGCCATAACAGAGCCTTTTACTTCAAGGCCAGCGTGTTCGGCTTTAATAGCAGCGATACGTGCAGAGTTTACACGGCTCATTTGGCCAGCGCCCACACCCACGGTTTGACGATTTTTCGCGTAAACAATGGCGTTGGATTTCACAAACTTAGCCACTTTCCAAGCGAAGATTAAATCGTGCATTTCTTTTTCAGTTGGCTGACGCTTGGTCACAACGGTTAGGTCGTCCACTGTGATCATGCCGTTGTCGCGTTCTTGTACTAATAAGCCGCCGTTTACGCGCTTGTAGTCAAAACCGTTTACGCGCTCAGCTGGCCATTGGCCGGTTTCTAATAGACGTACATTTTTCTTAGAAGCTAGGGCTAATTTTGCATCGTCGCTTACGCTTGGAGCGATGATTACTTCAACGAATTGACGTTCAGCAATCGCAGCGGCCGTCGCGCCATCTAATTCACGGTTGAAAGCAATGATGCCGCCGAAAGCGGATTCGGTATCGGTTGCGAAGGCCAGATCGTACGCTTCTTGAATGCCATTTTCACTTACAGCAACACCACAAGGGTTGGCGTGTTTCACGATCACACAAGCAGGCTTGGTGAAAGATTTCACACACTCAAGGGCCGCATCGGTATCTGCCACGTTGTTGAAAGACAACTCTTTACCTTGTAGCTGAGTCGCTGTGGCAATAGAGGCTTCTTGTGGTTTAGCTTCAACATAGAAGGCTGCATTTTGGTGAGGGTTTTCACCGTAACGCATGTCTTGAGCTTTGATAAATTGGCTATTAAAGGTGCGAGGGAATTGACCTTTATTGTCAGTGGATAAGGTTTCCGCTGATTGATCAATACGACCAAGGTAGTTGGCGATCATGCCGTCGTAAGCCGCTGTGTGTTCGAAGGCTTTTAGCGCCAGATCAAAACGCAGTTTCGGGCTTAAACCATTTTGTGAATCAAGTTCAGCCAATACCGCTTGGTAGTCAGACGCGTTTACCACAATGCCTACATAGGCGTTGTTTTTCGCAGCAGAGCGCACCATGGTTGGACCGCCGATGTCGATGTTTTCAATGGCGTCTTCTAATGTGCAATCTGGATTGGCAGTTGTCGCTTCGAATGGGTACAGGTTAACAACCACTAAGTCGATTGGGTTGATGCCGTGTTCAGCCATGATGGCGTCATCTTGACCGCGACGACCCAGTACACCACCGTGAATTTTTGGGTGTAAGGTTTTTACGCGGCCGTCCATCATTTCAGCAAAACCTGTGTAGTCAGATACTTCCACAGCGTTGATGCCATTTTCACACAATAGTTTATACGTACCGCCAGTTGATAAGATTTCAACGTTTTTAGCTGCCAGAGCTTGAGCGAATTCTACAATACCCGTTTTATCAGAAACACTAATAAGGGCGCGACGAACAGGAGTAATGGTCATAATTGATCAGTTGGTCAGTTTTTTGAGTGAATAAAAAAATAAACGCTGCACAAGGCAGCGTCCGTTTTTAAACAGTTTCGGTGATTAAAGCATACCGAATTGCTTGAGTTTTTTACGCAGCGTGCCGCGGTTTAAACCAAGTAGCACTGCGGCTTTGGTTTGGTTGTCTTTGGTATAGCGCATTACTACTTCTAATAAAGGCGCTTCTACTTCAGATAAAACCATTTCGTATACATCGCTTACTGGCTGACCATCTAGCTGTGCGAAGTAGCTTTCTAAGGCTTTTTCAACACTGTCACGAAGAGTTTGCGTGTTTTCAGCTGGTAGTTGAGTGTTGTTGCTGGTTTCCATAGGGTTATTTACCACAGGTGCTTCATGGGTACTCATGCCGCTTGTTCCTTCCCCAAAAGTTGATCGAAAAATGTGTTTATCAATTGTATTTGTTCTTCAGGGCTTTCAAGTTGATTGAAACGGCGACGTACGTCGCGGTTATCATCTTGTGCCTGAAGGTACCAACCCACGTGTTTACGTGCGATTCGAACTCCCATGTAGGTTCCGTAAAATTCATATAACCCCTGCATGTGATCCAGCAGGATGGTTTTGATTTCCACCAAACTTGGGGGAGCCAAATGTTGGCCAGTTTTCAAAAAATGGTCGATTTCTCTGAAAATCCAAGGACGACCTTGAGCCGCGCGGCCCAACATAACGCCATCGGCTCCAGTAAAATCAAGTACCGCTTTAGCCTGTTCTGGCGTTGTAATATCGCCATTGGCTAAAACCGGAATCGAGACCATTTCCTTAATGGTTTTAATGGTGTCGTATTCCACTTGTCCTTTATAGCCGCAGCTGCGTGTTCGACCATGAATGGCCAGTGCACAAATACCTGTTTGCTCGGCTAGCAATGCTAGGGTGGGCGCATTTTTATGCTCAGGTGCCCAACCGGTACGCATCTTTAAAGTCACGGGAACATCTACGGCTTCAACCACTGCCTGTAGAATGTCTTTTACTAGGGGTTCGTCTTTCATCAATGCACTGCCGGCGGCCTTGTTACAGACTTTTTTGGCAGGGCATCCCATGTTGATGTCAACGATTTGAGCACCGTGCTCCACTGACATTTTGGCCGCATTGGCCATCATTTCAGGGTCGCCTCCGGCAATTTGAACCGAAATGGGCTCCACTTCCCCTGTATGGTCTAAGCGAGTTTGTGATTTACGGCTGTTCCATAAATTCACGTCACAGGTGACCATTTCACTCACTACCAGCCCTGCTCCTAATGCTCGACACAACTGTCGAAACGGTCGATCGGTGACGCCTGCCATTGGGGCAAGAACCACTGGCGATTCGATTTGGTAAGGGCCAATTTGAAACATGGGTGATAGTTGGTTGTTTTTTGCTCGTTTAAGGGCGGCTATCATACTCGCAAAGTGCCAGCGGTTAAAGCCTTGACAGGGTATGTTTTGATCAATTTATTGATTAAATTTTCCACAGGAAAAAGGCGCAAAATTGTCAATAGGAAACATGTGCTTTTTGCCATTTTTTTACGAGTTTTTAGTCAAAGAAGAAGGGAATTTCGGTCAGCAGGAGTGCCAAAAAAGGGCACTGCTTGCCAGTAGAGCTGGGGATTGATGAATATTATTGGGTTAAGACCCTGGCAGGTCTCTGTGTTGTGCACGTTTCAGGGTTATGGGGCCACAAATCGCACCTGGTAATTATTGGCGTTAGGGCCTGGGTCTTTAATTTCCAGCGCAATATGAATGGGGGTTTCCACTGGCATCATGGATAAACCGGATGCTTCACCGGCTAAATATTCTCTTGGGCTAAACAAACGGTGGGCAATGACCTTGTCGTTTTTATCGGTGAAGGTCAGCTCTAATTTCGGGAACGCCTGTTCGTAGGTGGCGTGATTCATAAATAACACGTCCACTGTTAGGGCGTCTTTAAACTTGGCGTGGCTGCTCACTTGTGGGCTAGCGGTTGTGCGTATTTGTTTGAGGTCATAGCTGGATGGCAAGCGGCAACCCACTTGTTCACATACCAATGCGTAATAGGGGCGGAACTGATCCAAGCGTGCCCACTGATTAAAGTTAAAATACGCCAGCTGCACAGCCAGCAAGATACTAAAGAGCAACGCGATGCTGCCCCAAATCCAAAACTGACGACGAGAGGCTTGGTTCGGCAGGCTCAAATCTAATGGGTCAGCTTCGATGTAGGTGAAGTTCGGGCTGCTAGGGGCTGGCTTGAGTACCTTTTTCGTCTCTTTTTCTTCTGGCTCGTCACTGTCATCCAGTAGGGATTGCGCCCAAGATTCATCGTCACTGTCCGATTCTACTTCTACCTTGTCTCGCAGTTTGTCGCTTTCGGTATAAAACGGATCGGCATCGTTTTCGATGTCCAGCGATAAAAAGTCTTCGTTAAGATCGTTAATAATCGGGGACTTGCGACCGGAATGATCATCCAGATCGTCATCGCCGTCATCAATGAGACCATTGTCATCATCAATTAAAAAGTCATCATCGTCGTCATCAATATCAGTGGACGTGACGTCTTCCTCTAGAGGTTGGCTCAAGTCAAACTCGCTATCGTCGATGGCCGCTTCCGGAGTTTTGGCTTTAGCAGGAGCTTGCACCACGTCTTCCACGTTTTTCGGCGTGGCTTTTGGCGCCGCAGGTTGGGTTTGTGTGGATTCATTGCCGAACATATCCTGAGTGCGATCATCTTGCACCACGGGTTCCGGCTTTTTACTCACTTGGAAATGGTCCGACGCGCGGAATACATGTAAACACGCACCACAGCGCACAGCCCCTTTGGCCACTTGTAACTGGGCTGGGCTGACGCGAAATGTGGTATCACATTTAGGACATTTGGTGATTTGCGTTTGGTTCATGGCCGTCGCTTGTTGTTCTATTCCATTAATCGTGGCTTATCAGTGTGCTTATTCGGCAAACTTGGTAGCGTCAATGCGTACCCAACCATCTTCTTCTTTTATTAGGTCAATGTGGCAGTTTTGCGCATAGGCATCTGCTACTTCTTGACCTTGGCTGGCCAGTATACCAGAAAGTACCAGCTGACCACCGGGTCGTAAGTAAGACAATATGGCGTCTTTAAGTTCCACGAGCGGCCCAGCTAAAATATTGGCCAGTACCATATCCGCCACATAGTCTGGGGCATCTTCAGGTAGGTAAAATTCTACTTTGTCAGCGGCGACATTATTACGCTCGCTGTTTTCATTACTGGCGAGAATGGCTTGCGGGTCGATGTCGATGCCCACTAGGTGTTCCGCCCCTAAAATCATGGCGGCGACCCCTAAAATGCCGGAACCACAGCCGAAGTCCACCACGGTTTTACCGCTCACATCTTGGCCGTCTAACCATTTTAAGCACAAAGACGTTGTCGGGTGTGTACCGGTACCAAAGGCTAAACCCGGGTCTAGCTTTAGGTTTACCGCATTGGGGTCAGTGGGTTCAAGCCAGCTTGGGCAGATCCACAAACGCTCGCCAAATGGCATGGGCTTGAAAGTGTCCATCCATTCACGCACCCAGTCTTTGTCTTCCACTAGCTCTAATTTGTAATTTGGGAAGGGCTTTTCGTATTCCGCTTCGTATATCGCTGCAAGTTGCTGCATTTGTACATCAACTGGCTGCTCGGCATCAAACAGTGCCCACAAGTTTACGTTATCCCAAAGGGGGGTCGTGCCCAATGGTGGCTCATAAATCGGTTGGTTGGCGCCATCGCGCATGGTCACGGCTTGGGCGCCAATGGCCATTAACAGGTCTTCGATCTCTGCACTTTGCTCGGCAGTAATGTCTACGATGGCTTGTATCCAGGGCATGTGTTCTGTCTTTTATGTATTGGTGTTGGCCAGTTTATTGGTCAAGAAGTGGATATCCACACTGCCTTGCTTAAACTGGGAACTGCGGATGAGCTCTTGCTGTAATGGGATGTTGCTGCGAATCCCATTGATGACGATTTCATCCAGCGCATTACGCATACGTAAGCGCGCACTCTCTCTATCAGGCCCGAAACTAATGACCTTGGCCACCAGTGAGTCGTAATAGGGCGGCACACTATAGCCATTATAAAGGTGAGAATCTACTCTAATACCAAGCCCGCCAGGGGCGTGAAATAAATTCACCAAACCTGGGCTGGGGGTGAAGGTTTTTGGGTCTTCGGCATTGATGCGACACTCAATGGCATGACCTTTAATTTCGATGTCGCTTTGCTTGAATGAAAGGCCCTTGCCTGAGGCGATAAATAGTTGCTCTTGGATGATGTCCACCCCTGTGACCATCTCACTCACCGGATGCTCCACCTGTACACGGGTGTTCATCTCAATGAAGTAAAACTCGCCGTCTTGATACAAGAACTCAAAGGTGCCTGCCCCTTCGTAGCCAATATCGATACACGCCTGTACGCAGCGCTTGGCGATCTTGTTGCGCAGCTTATCTGGAATGTTGGGTGCTGGAGCTTCTTCGATGATCTTTTGGTTGCGGCGCTGAATGGAGCAGTCGCGATCCCCAAGATGAATGGCGTGGCCTTTGCCATCGGCCAAGACTTGAATCTCAATGTGGCGGGGTGTTTCAAGGAATTTCTCTAAATACACCTTATCGCTGCCAAAGGCGGCCTTGGCTTCACTTTGGGTTAAATACACCGCATTGGAAAGAGCCGCTTCGCTGTGCACCACCTTCATACCGCGACCACCACCACCGGCGGCGGCTTTGATGATCACTGGGTAACCAATCTCATCGGCGATTTTCTTTAGATCCGTGTTGGCATCAATGGCGCCAGTGCCGGGAACCGTGGGAATACCCGCTGCTTTCATGGCGTCCCGTGCGGCCACCTTGTCGCCCATGATGCGAATCACACCTGCACTTGGGCCTATGAATTTAAAACCGGAATTTTCTACTTGTTCGGCAAAGTCGGCGCTTTCGGCCAGAAACCCATAGCCCGGGTGAATGGCGGTGGCGTCGGTGACTTCGGCGGCACTGATAATCGCCGCTGCATTTAAATAGCTGTCTTTGGAGTTATTGGGGCCAATGCACACGCTTTCATCGGCGAGTCGCACATGCATGAGGTCGCGATCCACCTGTGAATGCACGGCCACGGTTTTAATGCCCAGTTCTTTACAGGCGCGTAAAATGCGCAGGGCAATTTCACCACGGTTGGCGATGACAATTTTCTTCAATAGGGCTGCCATGGAAATCCTTGCACTCGCCGCTGTTTAAACGATGGTGAAAATAGCTTGATCAAATTCAACCGGTTGGCCGTCTTCGATTAAGATGGCTTCGATGACGCCGGACTTATCCGCTTCAATTTGATTCATCATCTTCATGGCTTCAATGATGCACACCACATCGCCTTTTTTCACGGTTTGACCCACTTCCACAAAGGCTGGGGAGTTGGGACTTGGGCTGCGATAGAAGGTGCCCACCATGGGGGATTTCACTAAATGGCCAGAGTGCTTGGGTTTGCTTTCGGCTTTGGCCGCAGGTGCCGGTTGTGCATGAGTCACTTGCACCGGGGCGGGTACTTGAGAGGATGTCAGCTCTCGCTTCAATACAATGCGGCTGTCTTTTTCTGAAATATCCAACTCAGAAAGCGAAGATGCTTCCATTAACGCAATGATTTGCTCGATCTGTTTGATATCCATAACGATTTATTGGCCGCCTGTTGAATTCATTAAGGTCATCACACGTTGTAATGCCAATTGATAGCCTTGCACACCTAAGCCGCAAATCACACCGACGGCCACATCGCTGAAGTAACTGTGGCTGCGGAACTCTTCACGGGCGTGCACGTTGGAGATGTGCACTTCAATGAAGGGAATATCCACGCCCAAAAGTGCATCGCGAATGGCCACGCTGGTGTGAGTGAATGCCGCTGGATTAATAATGATGAAATCAATGCCTTCGTTACGGGCGGCATGAATGCGCTCTATGATTTCGTATTCGGCATTGCTTTGTAGGGTAAGAAGATGGTGCCCATTTTCTTTGGCTAGCTGAACAAGGCCATCATTAATGTCTTCTAATGTGTCGGCGCCATAAATTTCAGGCTCACGGGTGCCAAGTAAATTTAAGTTGGGTCCATGCAAGACAAGAATTGATGCCATTGGAAGTGCTCACAAATTTGAAGAGGAAATTCGGTTTAGTTTGCCTAATGGT